>CATPCO010000714.1 GCA_955652925.1 uncultured Xanthobacteraceae bacterium
CGACTCGCCGACGAGCGGAATTGCCGAGAACAGGTTGGTGATGACGGTTGCGGCCCAGTAGCTCATCTGGCCCCAGGGCAGCACATAACCCATGAAACCGGTCATGATCATGAGCAGGAGGAGGATCACGCCGAGGATCCAGAGCACCTCGCGCGGGTCCTTGTACGAGCCATAATACAAGCCGCGAAACATATGGATGTAGGCGGCCAGAAAGAACATGGAGGCGCCGTTGGCGTGCACGTAGCGCAAAAGCCAACCGTAGTTTACGTCGCGCATGATCTGCTCGACGGAATTGAAGGCAAAATCGACGTGCGGGATGTAGTGCATCGCGAGCACGATGCCGGTCACGATCTGCACGCCCAGCATGAAGGCGAGAATGCCCCCGAACGTCCACCAGTAATTGAGATTGCGCGGGGTCGGGTAAACGATAAAGGAGGAGTAGATGAGCCCGCCGATGGGCAGCCGCCGCTCGAGCCACTGCATGAATGGGCTCTTGGGCTGGTAGCTCAACGGTCCGCTCATCTTGGAGACCCTGAAGGACAAACTGAAAGCAGCAATCAACCGATCCGGATCTTGCTATCGGAGATGAATTCGTACGGCGGCAGTGCAAGATTGAGCGGCGCGGGCCCTTGCCGGATACGGCCTGACGTGTCGTAGACCGAGCCATGGCAGGGACAGAAGTAGCCGTCATACGGCCCCTGGTCGGCAAGCGGGATGCACCCCAGATGGGTACAGATGGCAATGAGCACTTGCCACTGGTCGTGGCCCGCTTTAACGCGCGCCGAGTCCGGCTGCGGATCGGGCAGTTTCGAGACATTCACGTTCTGGGCGTCCTCGATCTGCTTTTTGGTGCGATGGTTGATGAAGATCGGCTTGCTGCGCCAGAATACCTTGATGACCTGACCTTCCGCGACGGGCGTAAGGTCGACCTCGATCGGCGCTCCTGCTGCGATGGTCGAGGCATCCGGATTCATCTGGCTGATGAGAGGCCACAGGGCGCCGGCTACGCCGACCGCAGCGACCGCGCCAGTCGCAATATAGAGGAAATCGCGGCGGCTATGCCCCGGCGAAGGCTCTGCTGAAGACATGGCGGTCACGTGCGCAAGCCCTTTCCTGTCCGCTTCGCTCGCGGCCAATGCCGCAAAGCTTGCCCCCCATTTCGGATGCGACTGGATGTGCCCCCGACATGACGCCGCCTGGCGGCGGCGCACAACCTACCGCTCTCCGCTTGGCAAGCAAGCGGCTAAGCGGCCCTCCAGCCGGGTTTTATTGACACCCTTGCCAGGGGAGCGCAAGTGGGCCGATGCCGCATTCGGGCTGACCCTCTAAAACCTCGGGGCATCACAATTTTAAGGGGCCGATGGCAACTGCAGATCACGGCCGTGAGCAGGCGGCGAGCGTGCGCATCGGGCTTTACCAGCCCGACATTCCTCAGAATACCGGGACCATTATTCGCCTCGCCGCATGCCTTGGCATCGAGATGCACATTATCGAGCCCGCCGGCTTCCCGACCTCTGACCGCTCGTTCCGTCGCGCAGGCATGGATTATCTCGACCATGTCACAATTCTACGGCATGCGAGTTGGGAAGCATTCGAGGCCTGGAGAAGCCGCGAACGAGCGCGGGCTGTTCTGTTCACGACACACGCGACGCAATCCTACCTCGATCACGCGTTTTATCCGGCCGACATTCTTTTGTTCGGCCGCGAATCAGCGGGTGTGCCGCAGGAGGTGCACGAGGCCGCCGACGCGAGGCTCGTCATTCCAATGCAGGGCGGCAGGCGTTCGCTCAATGTCGCGCTCGCCGCGGCGCTGGCAGCGGGCGAAGCATTGCGACAGTTGCGGAAAAGACAAACACGAGGCGGGTGAAGGACATTCTCACGCCCCGGGGCGCTATCCCTCACCCGCCTCGCTCGCTGGCGCTGGCCGCCTGAGCCCGTGTGCCAAATCCCCCAGGCAAACGGAGGCGACCTCACACTCCCCAGTCCCCCACATCCGCAAGCTTTACCGAAAGAATGGCAAAATATTGCCTCGCGTGTGGAATCTTTGGTCTGTCCGCATGAAACTGCGCAAGCTCTCGCCAATGCAACTGCAGCGGGCGTGCGAAAGCGTTGGCATCAGATTGCTGGGTTGCCTTGACCACTTACGTCGGTAGAGAGCAAGCGTTTACAAGTCACGTTACGCTTGAATGACCGCGGATACCGCCGATGGATCTCGCCCTCGAGCCTCGCAAGCAGCGCGCGCGCACATGGTTTGAAGCGCTGCGCGAGGAGATTTGCACGCGTTTCGAATCGCTGGAGGCGTGTCTACCCGCGGACGCGATGGGCGCCGAGAGGGCTGCGGGCAAATTCATACGCACGGCTTGGAGCCGCACCGACCACAGTGGCGCGGCGGGCGGAGGTGGCGAAATGGCCATGCTCAAAGGCCGCGTGTTCGAAAAGGCGGGCGTTCATGTTTCGACCGTCTTCGGTGAATTTGCGAAAGAATTCCGCGCCGAGATTCCGGGGGCCGAGAACGACCCCCGATTCTGGGCCTCGGGCATTTCGCTGATCGCTCATCCGCGCAATCCGCACGTGCCCGCCGTGCATATGAACACGCGCTTTGTCGTCACCAGCAAGGCGTGGTTTGGCGGAGGCGCTGACCTCACGCCC
>CATPCO010000715.1 GCA_955652925.1 uncultured Xanthobacteraceae bacterium
ACTGTATTCAGTACTGTTATGAGGCTGAGGCGGTCCTTCCTACCTCGGTATCGTCCCCGTCGTGGTGTCCCGATCAGTTGCGCGGTCCTTTGGTCCTGTGTAGGACACTCGCCAGATCGTTCCACCGGTGTCATCAGCGACCAACAGCGATCCGTCCTTCATTACTGCTAGAGCAGTAGGACGTCCCCACACCTCGGCCCGGTGCTGACCCGAGACCCAGAAACCCGTCACGAAATTTTGGTAGCTCCCGTCCGGCCTGCCATCCTTGAACCGGACCCTAACAACTTTGTAGCCGGTTGGCTCAGAACGGTTCCAGGAACCTTTGAGCGCGACAAACGCATCCCCGCGGTATTCTGCGGGGAATTGCTCTCCATCGTAAAAGACTAGGTCCAAAACTGATGAATGCGCCTGGAACAGTACGTCTGGGACAACGGTCGCTTTGACTTTTTCCGGCGCCCGATGCGCAAAGCCGGGCTGCGGATTGGGGCCAATATATGCATAGGGCCATCCGTAAAAGGCGCCCTTTTCGACATGAGTGAGGTAATCGGGCGGAAGATTGTCCCCAAGTCCATCGCGCTCTTGAACCCCTGCGTAGAGTTCTCCGGTGGTGGGATGGAATGCGAGAGTGGTCGGATTGCGCATTCCGGTGGCAAACGTCGTTTGCCCGGAGCCATCTGGCTCGAAGCGCTGTATCGAGGCCTTAACCTCCGGCTCGACGCCGATGTTGCCCGCGGATCCAACGCCTACAAACATAGCCCCGGTTTTTGGATCTAATACGAGATGACGGTTCTGGTGGCCCGCAATTACCCCAAACACACCTTTTTGCGTAATCAATTCCTGACCATACGCCGCCGGCACGGGCTTGCGCTGTTCTGGGGGTACGTCGGTGATCTTAGGTTGATCCGGGCGACCAGCGCGCACTGAGCCGCTTACGTGGGGCACACGCCAGATGCCCTGTTGATCTGCAACGAGCACAAATCCGTCCCGATAGGCGAGGCCATAGGGGGCGTTAAAATCATCAGCGTAGCGTTCGATGTAGTCCGCCTTCCCGTCACCATCCTGGTCTCGCAGCAGCGTCAGGTATCCGGTCTTCTGTTCAGCAACGAGGACATCGTTATTGGGAAGGACGAGCAATCGGCGAGGATGCTCCAGGCCGGTGATAAATGCCGTGACCGTAAAGCCGTCCATGACCCGCGGCGCTTGTCCAGTGTATGGGATAACCAGAGATCGACTTGCCGCGACTGGATCGCTCTTCGGCGGCGGCAAGTTTTCCGGTTTGATAAGAAAGCGTCTGCCTAATTCTTGATCGGGATAGCTTGCGGGGTCTGAATTGACTTGCTGGGTAGAACCGGCCTGCTGAGCAACGGCCATCGAACCGATCGCAAAAGACGCTGTTATAGCCAGTGCTATTATCGAAACTCCGTGCCGCATGAAGTCCTCCTGTATTTTTCTCAGCGCCTCAGGAACCACGCAAGTTAAGTTCCTCTCTAAGCGTCACCACAATGGTTAGCTTGCGCCCACACCTCCGCCTAGCCAAGGCGGCTATAAATCTTCGTCGTCCGATGTGGATTGCCATCTGACCCTCCCGCGTGGGGGTCATGTCCATGCTACGGAGGCAACGATATCACGCTTTGATCGCGCGGTCTGCGGGCGCTTTGTCCGGAGGGCGGGATCATCAGCGCCATCGTTTGCCCTCCACCCCTGAACGTGGACATTCCCTCTGACCAGATCAGCCCATCAAATTTGGCATATCTCCATCGCATTTTGGCCTACGTCAAAATACTTTGCTTTGAGACCCGGGTAGCGCTCAACGAGTTACTCTGATGCGATTGGCATTACTCATTGTTGCAGTGCTGGTTGCCGCCATCCCGGCGCTAGCGCATTCTTGGTTTCCGCTTGCCTGTTGCGGCAATATGGACTGCTTCCCGGTCGCCTGCGACCAGTTGGTGGAAACGGTTTCCGGCTGGCTCTATGTCCCGACCGGCAACCTGTTCCAGCGTGAACAAGTGCAGCCAAGTCGAGACCACCATTGCCATGTGTGCCTCGGCCGCACTGGTGATCACCGCTCGATCTGCGCGTTCATCGTGCCAAACGTGTAGCGGAGCTATCGTCCGAGTCTACGCTGGTCCGCACCTTGATTCGATCGAGCGCTTGTGGGGATTGATGCTCGTGGGGGCATGGGCAGAGGAAGCGATTTCCGACGCAGCATAGATTGACAAGGTTTTCCCAGGATGTTGGGTTGAGAGCTATCGGAATGACCGCGACCGAGCAGTCTACTATGGCCGCAGCTACGACACCTCGCGCGAAGGCGGTGGAATCCGCATCTGGAACGTTGACCCAGCCGATGCAAGTCGTTGGGGTCAAGGCTCTGGAACCCGAAACAACGCCGGGTGCTGCTGAACCGTCACACCAATTGAACCAAGACCGTGAATCGCCGGTTCGTCTTTCCCAAGAAGGCGAAGTTCGTTTCCAAAAAGCCTATGTTCACCAAAATGGCTCCATTCTAGCTGATGGCCAAAACCTTGATCTCTATGGGGCTATGCTGATTCGCCGCGACAGGATCTGCGCTTCGGCAGAGGGGGCTCGCTGGACCTGTGGCCAGCGTGCGTATATGGCGTTGCGCGCGCTGCTAGCGGGACGCCCAATTACCTGCAGCTTCAAGCAGCTCAGCATCCCACCGAAAGCCGTTTGCTCGATGGACGGCCAGGATATTGCGCAGTTTTTGTTGCGTGAGGGCTGGGCGGAGCTCCCTATCAATGTAACCGAGCAAGCCTATGTCGAAGCATCTGAGCTCGCCCACAGGAAAGGCTTGGGAATCTGGGGTGACGGGCCACCCTTAGCAAAGCCGGCCCAAGCCGAGCACGGGGTCGACCGACTGGCCACCGGGGAAAATTAATTATCTCGCCGCCGCGTCAGGCGGCCTTCCTCCAGTCGGCTTCTGGAGCTGACCCGCAACTGGCGGCTTGGCAACAGGACGCCCACGGGGGTGTGGCGTCAATGGATCCCGCAACCTTCACTGACCAATGTTCACTTAAGAGCCTGGGAAGAATTGAACCTTGCAGGTGCGGACCTGTTTTGTTGCGGTGTATAAGTCTGCTTGTGATGTGGTGGACGGCGCCCGCTCCCGGCGACGAATCGCCGTAAGGTGATCGTTGCCACAAACCATATCAGGGAGCCGTCCACATAC
>CATPCO010000716.1 GCA_955652925.1 uncultured Xanthobacteraceae bacterium
ACTATCGCGAGGTGCCCAACGATCGCGTGCAGCTCGAAGCATTCGAATGGGCGGGCGAGTGGCTCAGCGCCATTGATCCCTACGCCGGACTGATGATCACGAAGCACAGGTCCGGCCTGTGGCAAGGCCGTTATGGCGTGATCAAGCATCCGCCCGCGATCCAGCGCGGCGCATTGCCGCCGGAGATTGCGAGCTTCATCGCCAGGAGCGAGGCCAGGCAGAAAATTGCAGCGGAGAAGCTCGACGCCAACGAGCTCGCGGTCAACTACAACCTGCTGCAGGTCTGGGACATGATGTCGCTCTATATTTGCAGCACGGAAACACTCAAGCCCGACCGGATCGAGCCGGTGCCCGTTGCTTATTCCGGCGCGGCGGGAGTGGCGATGACGCTCACCCCGGCGGGGCCGGATACAATCGCGCTCGATCCCTTTCCTTTCGATCAGTTTTGCCTGACGACCAACGTCATTTTTCGCCGGCTGCCGCAAACCAAATTCAAGGACTCGACCGAACTGCAGAGCGTCTATTTCAGGACTGCGCCGCAGATCGCGTCATTCAAGCTCGTGCCGGCAAAGCCCAATTGATGCATGCTGCAACGTCACCCGCGCGCGAGCCCTCTCTGGCGCGTTGAATCCCTGGCATAATCTTTGCACAATAACTGCAGCGGGCTGGTCATTCGCTCATGCCCATAGCGCAGGATTCAATGGAAGCCATCCGCGCCGTCACCGCTCCGCTCGAAAGTGGCCCTGCGCCGTCATCCGCGCTCATTCGCGCGCACGGTCTGTCAAAGACCTACGCCACCGGCTCCGGCCAAGTGCCGGCGCTTGCGGGCATCGACTTCGAGATCTATGACGGCGAGTTCGTGTCGGTTGTCGGCCAGAGCGGCTGCGGAAAATCGACGCTGCTCAAACTGCTCGCAGGTCTCCTGCCGTTCACCGCAGGATCGGTCGAACTCAACGGCAAGCCGCTACGCGGGCCAACGCGCGAGGCTGCCGTCGTCTTTCAGTCACCGGTTCTGCTGCCCTGGCGCACGGTTCTCGACAACGTGATGTTGCCGATCGAATTTCGCAAGCTGCCAAAGGCGATGTACCGGCAGAGCGCCGTGAACCTCCTTGCAATGGTCGGGCTGAGCGAGTTCGTACAGCGCTATCCGTTCGAACTCTCGGGTGGCATGCTGCAGCGGGTGGCGATCGCGCGTGCGCTGGTGCAGGACCCCCGGCTGTTGCTGATGGACGAGCCGTTCGGCGCGCTCGACGCAATGACGCGCGATCAGATGAATCTGGAGCTGCTCCGGATCTGGAGCCACAGCCGCAAGACCGTGATTTTCATCACCCACTCAATTGCGGAAGCGGTCTTCCTCTCCGACCGCGTCATCGCCATGACACCACGTCCCGGCACCATCGCCGACATCATCACCATCGAGTTGCCGAGGCCCCGCGATCTCTCGGTCATCAACACGGACCGGTTCGGGCGCTATGCCGCGCGGCTGCGCTCGCTGCTCGATGCCGGAGGAGGACTGCTCTGATGGTGGTCGAAGCGTTGGAGGCGCGCCCTTGCGCCATAGCGGCCGAGAACGCGCTAGGCATGCTGCGGCGCTATCCGCAATTCACCATTTCACCTGCGATTCTCCTCGCGCTGCTTGCGGCCTGGTGGCTCGCCACCGACGTGCTCGGCGCGCCGACCTACGTGCTGCCACGGCCACAAGATGTGCTGCGCGCCTTGCTCGGCGGGTTGAGCCGCCCGCCCTGGGACAAGGCCAGCTACTGGTATCACGCGGGCATAACCATGTGGGAAGCCGCGCTCGGCTTTGCGATCGGATCGGCGCTTGGCGCATTGCTCGGGCTCGTTCTCTCCCATTGGCCGATCCTGGGAAAGAGCTGGTATCCCTACATCGTCGGCTTTCAGTCGCTGCCGAAAGTCGCGCTTGCGCCGCTCATGGTGGTGTGGTTCGGATTCGGTCTCGAAGGCAAGGTGTTCATCACCGCGATCATTACATTCTTCCCGGTGCTGGTGAATATGATGGCTGGCTATCAGGCGGTCGAGCCCGAGCGGATCGAGCTCGCGCGCTCCTGCAACGCGAGTGAGTTGCACCTGTTCACGAAGATCATCATTCCGAGCTGCCTGCCGTTCCTGTTCGCGGGCCTCGGGGTCGCGTCCGTGCTCTCGATCCTCGGCGCCGTGGTCGGTGAATTCGTAGGAGCCAGCGCTGGCCTCGGAATGCTCCTGATGCAGTTCACCCAGGCAATGGAGATCGCACAGCTGTTTGCGGTCATCCTGCTGCTCGCCGTTATTGGTTTTCTGATGAACCACGTCGTAAGCCTGGTCGAGCGCCGCTACTGTTTCTGGGCGCAGCGCTCGAATGCAACGGCTCGCACGTAGTTGAGACAGGATATCACGCGGAGGCTTGACCATGCTCGCCCGACCCCGATGTGCCGCACTCGCGCTTGCTCTCGCAGCTGGCATCCCTTCCTGCTTTGTCGCGAGTGCCGCGGCGCAATCCCTCAATAAGGTGACGCTGGTGCAGATGCATCCGATCATGGGCATCGGCGAGGAGGTGTTCCTCTATGCGGTGCCCAAGCGCCTCGGCTATTTCGCGGCAGAAGGGCTCGAAGTCGATATCCAGAACTCACAGACCGGCATGATCTCAGCCCAGGTGCTCCAGTCCAACAATGCCCAGGTCGGCACCACCGCGGCCGCGGCCATCATGGCAGTGCGCGAGCAGAACGGCGACATCGTCTCCTTCTTCAATCTCAAGCGCAATGCCGGGACTTTCCTCGTCGTCCTCAAGGATTCGCCCATCCGCAAACTCGAAGACCTCAAGGGCAAGACCATCGGGGCGCCTTCGTTTGGCGCCGGCGGCGGACTGGGCCTCAAGCAGAACCTGAGCGAAATCGGCATCACGCCCGATCAGTATACCGGGATTGCAACCGGCGCCGGCCCTTCGGCGATTGCGGCGCTGCGCAGCGGCCAGATCGATGCTTTGGTGATGTGGGATGCAATGCTTGGCGCAGCGGAGAATACGGGCCTCGCACTGCGCACCGTCAAAATCCCGCTTGAAGACGGCATGGTTGGCACCACGCTCGCAACAAGGAAAGCATTCGCCGACGCAAATCCAAAGGAAGTTGCCGGCTACTGCCGTGCCATGACCAAAGGCCTCGTCTTTACGATGACCAGCAGGGCGGCTGCCGTCCGCCTGTTCTGGGAAGAGTTCCCAACCACAAAGCCGGCGAACGTCGATGATGCCACCGCCCGCAAGAACAGCGTGCATATCCTGGATCGTTTTCTCGAAAAGGCGCTTGAGAACCAGCCCGAGGGCTCACGTCTTGGCGAGTTCATCAAGACGAATTGGCAGAACACGCACGACTCCTTCGTCAAGCTCGGCACGCTCAAGGGCAGCGAACCCGCCAGCGCCTCCTACACGGAGCAATTCATATCGGCCTGCAACGATTTCGACCGCGCCGCTATTGTCGCCCA
>CATPCO010000717.1 GCA_955652925.1 uncultured Xanthobacteraceae bacterium
CCCGACCAGACCATGGGAATCTTCGCGACCTCTGCTTCGGTGCGCTTTCCGTGCTTCATCAGCACGCGGCGAAACGCCTGGTCCGCGAGAATGCGCGTGAAGTCGTTGACCCCGCCATTGCCCTCGGTTTTTCCGATCACCGCGATCACCTCGTCTGCGCCGAACTGGCCCGTCTCAATGCAGTGCTCCAATGCGGAGGCGTCCTGCACGTTCTTGATCTCGATCTTTGCAACCTCAATTGCCACGTCGTCTAGACCTTCGCTGTTTCGTTGGCGCACTGCTCGCGCAGCATTCGTGAGTGTCCTTCTCCGCGATCGATCATGGGCAGCGGGCTCGTGCGGCGGGCACGCAATTCCTCGCGCAGTTTCGCGCTACCCTGCGCGTCCAGCTCATACTCATCATTTGGAATTGTGCGCAGCAAGACGCCGTATTCATCCCGCGCCGCCGCAAGTGAGACCTTGCCTTCGAGCACGTCGCGCAGCACCCGCTCCGGCTCGCGTTCGAGCGGATCGCCCCAGCCGCCGCCACCCGTTGTCACGACGGCAACGATCTCGCCGGCGCGCACCGGCTCGCCATCGACCAGTCCGCCTAGCTCGCGCGGCGTCCCTTCGATATCGACAGTGACCCGGAATGGCTTGCCCGCCTTGCCGCCATTGACGCCGTAACACCCGAGCCGCATCCGGTCGGCGGTAACGATGGTTCGGCAATCGACCAATGCCCGATAATGCTTGTCATAGCCCAATCCCCCGCGCCGCTTGCCCGCCCCGCCGGAATCGGTGCGCAATGCAAGCTTCTCCACAAGCAGCGGAAAGCGTGTCTCGGTGAATTCGGCCGGTTGATTGCGCGAGTCCGGGACGATGTGAATGGCATCATTGCCGTCGGCATAGCAGCGCCCGCCTGAGCCGCCACCGAGCACTTCACGCGACAGGAACGGTTTGCCCGGCGCATCATGACCGAAGAAGCCGGTATAGCGGATGGTCTCCTGATCGGCGGGCATCCGGCCCTCGACCGCCTGCGCGACGACCCCTGCCAGCAGCCCGAGACAGCGCAGCAACACGAACGAACGTGCATTGGTTGCTGCCGGCCATTGCGGCGTGATCAGCGTGCCCTTTGGCGGGAACACCACATCGAACACCTCACACACACCCTCATTGACATGAATCTCTGCGGCGCGCTCGGGCGTATCGGCGAGATTGCGCAGGATTGGCGCAATCCATTTGATCAGGAAAGCGCCATCGGCGTAATCGGCGGGCCAGTTGATCGGGCCCGGCGATTGCGGGTCGGTGCCGTTGAAATCGAGCGTAATATGATCGCCGCGCTTGATCATCTTGAGGGCGAGCTTGTGCAGCTTGGGCGCGCCCACGCCGTCGTGCTCGACGTAATCCTCCCAGCGATACTCTCCGTCGGCAATCTTGGGCAGGAGCTCGTGGCGGTAGACATCGCGGCACTTGTCGAGAATGGCCTGAAAGCAGGACTCGACGGTGCCGCGGCCGAAACGCGCGAACAGCCCTTGCATGCGCTGTGCCCCCATGACGCAGGCTTTGACCTCGCTGTCGAGATCGGCCGCGAGCATTTCGGGAACGCGTGTGTTGCGGGTGACGATCGTGAACACGGCGTCATTGCGCAGGCCTGCGTCGTAGAGCTTGATCGGCGGAACGGCGAGACCTTCTTCGAACACGGTCCTCGCTGTTCCCGGCATGGAGCCCGGGACCCGCCCGCCGATATCGTCGTGATGGCCGAAGGCCTGGATAAAGGCGACGACCTCGCCCTCGTGAAACACCGGAACGGTGCTGCACAAGTCCGGCAGATGGCCAATACTTCCCTCCGTGAGGTAGGTGTCGTTCATCAGAAACACGTCGCCCGGCCGCATGGCCGCGATCGGAAAATCGCGCACGACCGCGTTTGGCATCGCGGAATAAGAGCGGCCGGTAAGCTTGCGGCAATAACGGTCGAACAGGCCGACCCGGTAATCGTGCGCTTCGCGGATCATGGGGCTGCGCGCCGTGCGCTCGATGGCGTACTCGACCTCCGCTTCGATGGAGTTCAGCGTGCCCTCGACGATCTGCAGCACGATAGGATCAACGGCGGATTGCGCGGCGCGTGGCAGCCGCGATTGCGCCAGTGCGGAGTCGGAACGCGCGCTCACTGTCGGGCTCTGAACCCCCACCCTTACCCTCCCCCGCTCGCGGGGGAGGGAAGGGTGGGGGCCGCTGGGCGAATGATCAGAATGCCGTGCGGATCGACCGCGAGCTCCTGTTGCGGAAAGATGACGGTCGTCGAACCGAATTCCTCGACGACGGCCGGGCCTTGCAGTCGCAGACCTGGCGGAAGGCTCACACGATCGTAAATCGGCGTGTCGCGAAACGACCCGTCGAAATAGACCTTGCGATCCGCTTTGCGCGCGGCATTCGCCGCGTGAGAGAGCTTCGGTATCTGCGGCCGTTCGATCAGGCCAAGTCCTGAAACGCAGAGATTCACGAGCTCGATCTTCTGCTGGCCGGAATAGTTGTACCCGAACGTGCGCAGGTGTGCGGCGTGGAATGCCGAGATCAGATCAGCAAGGAAAGCTTGCTCGACGGATCCGCTCGGCGCAGCGACTCTGATCTCCATCGACTGGCCGGCATAGCGGATGTCGGCCTCGCGCACGACCCTGATGCGTGCCGGATCGATGCCGTTGTGTTTGAGCGTATCAATCGCGTCTGCCTCGAGCGACGCATAGAGCGCCGCAACAGCGGCAAGATCGATTGCGTCTTCATGCATCACTTTGGTTACGATGTGATCGGTGCGCCAATCGACCGCGAGCAGCCCGAACGCCGAAAGATTGCCGGGATTGGGCGGAACGATGCACGCCTGCATGCCCAGGAGATCCATCACCGCCGGCGATTGCGCGGGCCCGGCCCCGCCGAAGGCAAGGAGGGCAAAACCCCGCGGGTCGATCCCACGCTGAATCGTCATCTGCCGGATGGCATTGGCCTGATTCCAATTGGCAATCTCGATAATGCCTTCGGCGAGCTGCTCCACGCTCATGCCGCCGGGAAGTTTCTGCGCAAGCCGCGCGAGTCCTGCGCGCGAGCGCGACGCGTCGAGTGCAATGCCACCTCCGATCAGCGCGGATGGAATCCGCCCAAGCACCAGGTTGGCGTCGGTGATGGTCGGCTCGCTGCCGCCGTTGGGATAGCACATCGGCCCCGGCTCGGCGCCCGCGCTCTTGGGGCCGACCTTGAGATGGCCCTCGCGGCTGATCCATGCGATCGAGCCGCCGCCGGTACCGATAGTCTTCACATCGATCATCGGAATGCGCACGGGAAAGGGACCGACCGTGCCGCCATTTGTCAGATGCGGACGGGCGCCTTCGATGAGGCAAAGATCCGTTGAGGTGCCGCCGGCATCGAGCGTCACTACGTCGGCAAAGCCCGCGATCTCGGCAACGACCGCGCTGCCGAGCGCGCCGGCAGCGGGACCAGACAACGCCGTCGTGATCGGTTTCCTGACGATATCAGCCGCGCTGGCGACGCCGCCGCTCGACTGCATGACCAGAAACGGCTTGGTATCCAGCGGCGGGCCGAGCGCTTCGTGCACCCGCCGCAGGTAGGTTTCCATGTGAGGCTTCACGAACGCATCGACCAGCGTGGTCACCGCGCGCTCGTATTCGCGGTATTCTGGAAGAACGACCGACGAGAGCGACAGTGCGCAATCGGGAAATTCCTCCGCGATGATGTCAGCGACACGTCGCTCGTGAGCACTGTTCGCATACGAGTGCATCAGGCAGATACCCACTGCGCGCATACCGTGTCTGCGGAAGAACCGCGCGGCGGCGCGCGCGCTCGCTTCGTCGAGAGCACGCAATTCCTCGCCGCGAAAGTTCAAGCGACCGTCGACTTCGCGCACGTAATAGAGCGGGACGATACGCTCCGGCTTGACCCAGAAATAGGAGTTGCCGTAGCCCGCGGGCACCGACTGACGGGCAATCTCCAGGATGTGACGGAAGCCGGACGTGACGATCAGGCCGAGCGAGCCGATCTCCCCTTGCAGGAGCGCGTTCGTGGCAACCGTGGTTCCGTGCGCCAGTCCCGCGACATCATCGCAGGAGCGCCCGGCCTGGCGAAGGATCTCGTCCACTCCACGGACAAGCCCGATCGCGGGATTTAAGGGCGTGCTTGCCACTTTGGTAACACGCATTGCGCCCGAGCGTGCATCGAGCGTGACGACGTCGGTGAAGGTGCCGCCGGTGTCGATGCCAATCCGCAGGGATGGTGGTTTTCTTGCCATTGAATTTACCGGACCGCAGCAGGGCCGTATCGGTTTGGCCCGGCCGTGCCTGCGAGAACCCCAAGCTCGATGAGCGCCCACACGCCAAGCATGAGTGCAATTGCAGTAGCCGTCCACGCCAGTTCCGCGCCCAGATCGGAAGCAAGGGCACCGATCATGAAGGCGAGAACCACGGGGACCAGGAGAAAAAGGAAGACCCACCAGCCGCGCTTGTTACGGTCGTGCAGGCGCTTAACGCCGACAGCCAGAAGACAATACAGTAACAGCACAAACAGGATCACCAAAACCAGACCGACACTCACGGCGGAAAACCTGTTTGTCGCTGCGACGATGCGATCATAGTCGAAAATGTCGATCAACTTCAAAACGATTGCACCCACAATGGTCAGAGCGCATGACGCGATCCACCAGCTCGCGCGATCGATCCGGCCGCTGGAGCTCAGCAGCAGCCGCGGCCAATTGCGGTTCAGTGCTTGTCGGATCTGCAATCTTCTACCCACTGCATTGGCCGGCAAAGGCAGCCCTGACCTCGTTCAGCATGCGCTCATCCTCGCCCGCATAACGAGGAGAAAAATGGAAGGGCTCGAGCCGGCGCACCCCCGCAGCGCGCGCGATCTGCCCTGCGGCAGCGGTCGTCAGATGTGCGCGTTCCTGCGCCAACGCTGCGTCCGCTTCGGCAAATGCAGCTTCTATGAACAACAAGTCGGCATTCTGGACAAGCCGGATAATGGATTGCCGATTGGCCGCCGTATCCGCAACATCGGTCACATAGCCGATCTTTTGACCCGCCGTCACGGTCACGGCATAGCGTAAGGTCGCAAGCGGCAATTCTCGCGCTGCACCCGGGGTGGCGATCCGGATCGGATGCTCGTCAGGCATGTTCTCCGTGACCGCGCGCTTGAGCTCGCGCAGCCACGCGCCTACCGGCAAACCCAATTCGGCCAACCGGGTTTTCCAGACATTGACATGAATCGCCTCCTCGATCGCAAAGCCGAGACAGGGGATGCGATGATTAAGAACGCTGACGCAGACCCGGAACGACGGCTCCTGATAAAGGACACCATCGGCGATGCGCCGGCTGCGCCCCGGCTCCTCGGCGAAGGCGCGCTTGAGACGAAATTGCGCCGCCCTGGTCTCGAACGAGGCTGCGATTTCCGTTACGATGAAAATAAGGTCGCAGGGGTAGCCGGCGGCAAGATTCCAGATATAGCCATGAAGCTTGTGTCCCACATGGCTGATGAACCCTTCGGGTCCATAAAGGCGGAGGGTCTTCTCCCGGCCGACCAGCAGCCGGAGCAGTTGATCAAACCCGGCGAAGTGATCCATATGGGCGTGCGACACAAAGATATGATCCAGGCGCTGGATCTTGCGGGGCGAAAGAACGGTGATGTCGCCCAGATCGAACAGGATCGCGCGCTTTTCGAATAACGTCTCCACATAGAGCGCAGGATCGCCGCTTCGCCCGTTGACGAGGTTAGGATGCAGCAGCGGCCGCATGAAAGGCGCCAAAGTATCCGGCATGCCGGGCCGGGCGGAATAGAGCTTCAGCAAGTTTGGATGAGCTTCGATTACGGCGCGACGGTGCAGCATGCGATATCTCTCCCCGGAGGGGATAGGTCGGATCGCGCACCTGCGCGATCCGGGTGAGGGGGATCGGCTCGAAGAGTAAAGCTAGTAGCCCCTCACCCGGAATGGGCGCGAGGCGCCCATTCCGACCTCTCCACGCAACCCAGGCCCGCCCGGGTTGCGCAGTGTAATGCGCAAGTCGGGCAAGCCCGACTTGCGGCGGGGAGAGGTGCCGCTGCTGGCTCAATCTCAGCGAAACACGCTCTAGTTGCGCTCTGACTTGAACTGATAATGTTTGCAGCATGACGTTCGATGATGGCTTCCGTGCCGCCTTGCGCGAGCTGTTGGTGTGGCGCCGTGACGTGCGGCGGTTTCGGTCCGATCCATTGCCGCCCGCAACGCTGGAACGCCTCATCGAGCTTGCCTGTCTTGCGCCTTCTGTTGGTTTGAGCCAGCCATGGCGCTTCGTGATTGTCGATGATCCTGCTCGCCGCCGTGCCATGCTTGAAGAGTTCAAATCGTGTAACGAAGACGCGCTCAAATCATACACGGGTGGTCTCGCACCGCGCTACGCCGAGCTCAAGCTTGCGGGCATGGCGGAAGCCCCCGCCCAGATGGCTGTCTTTGCCGATCCGGCAACCGGGCTGGGTCACGGCCTGGGGCGCAGGACCATGCCGGAAATGGCAGAATATTCGGTCGTTGCGGCCGTATCCATGATGTGGCTTGCAGCGCGCGCGGAAGGGATTGGGATGGGGTGGGTTTCAATCCTCGATCCGGCTCGCGTTGCGGGCATCCTCGAGGTCCCAAGTGCCTGGCGTTTCATCGGCTACTTTTGCTTCGGCTACCCGCAGGCCGAGTATGATGCCCCGGAACTCGAGCGCGCCGGATGGGAGCGCCGCCACGAGGTTGAAAACTTCATACTGCGCCGGTGAAGGGGGCAATTTTCCCGCGCCGGAAGGTGGATCAACTCGGCCGCCTCATTTCACGTCCAAAATCATACGTGCGAGTGCCATGCGCAGCACCTCAATGGCGCCCTCGGTGATCATCATGCTGCGCTGATCGCGAAAGAAGCGCTCGATTGGCAGCTCCTTCGAGAGCCCCATGCCGCCGTGAATCTGCATGCACCGGTCGGCCGTCCAGAATGAGCGCTCATCGCCGAATATCTTCACCATGAACGCTTCCTGCCGGCAGTCTTCGCCACAGTCGAATTTCCAGGCGACATGATGCAGCATGAGTCGCAGCT
This sequence comes from uncultured Xanthobacteraceae bacterium, assembly GCA_955652925.1. Classification (GTDB taxonomy): domain Bacteria; phylum Pseudomonadota; class Alphaproteobacteria; order Rhizobiales; family Xanthobacteraceae; genus VAZQ01. The sequence goes on from CATPCO010000717.1 coordinate 7,079, forward strand.
TGTGAGCGTCCATCTGCATGTCCACGATTGGCCATTGGATACTTTGACGCTGCGCCAGCGGCGCGCCGAACGTCTTGCGCCGCTTCGCATAATCGATGGCAAGCTCGAGGCAGCGTTCCATCACGCCGAGACTGCGCGCTCCGTGTCGAATCCGGCCTGCATTGATCCAGGTCTGTGCCAGGCCAAACCCCTCGCCTTCCTTGCCGATGCGATTTTCGATCGGCACGCGCACGTGGTCGAACATGATCTCGCAGGGCTTGTCATCGACCATTAGATCGTAG
>CATPCO010000718.1 GCA_955652925.1 uncultured Xanthobacteraceae bacterium
GCCGACCGGATTTGAGAACAGCCGCACTCCGCAGTCGAGCCGGACCTGGATCACGGTGTACGGCACTTCGAGATCCTCGAAATAAGCGCGATGAAAAACACACCAGGTTTCGACAGTGCCTGTCGGCGCAACCTCGCGCCAATCGAATTGCTCCGAGCGGCAGTGGGCGCAGAAGCGCGCCGCAGGAAACCGGTACACGCCACAATTCCCGCAGCGCTGGACGCGCACCTCACCCGCCCGCAGTGCCTCCCAGAAAGGCTGGTCCGGTCCCGCAATGACGGGCAGCGGTCTCACGCCGGATCCTTGCCATAGATGATGGAAGTCACCACCGGTGCGGTCGCCATGTAGTGCACCAAGGCGCACTCCTTCACCTGCCGCTCGCCGCACGCGCCTCGTATCTGCCGCACCGCCTCGGCATTGAGCGCCCAACCCTGCATGTAGGATTCGGAGAGATGGCCGCCCGACGTGTTGGTCGGATAGCGAGCGCCGAGGGCAAGATGACCCTTGGCCACGAAAGCCCCGCTCTCGCCTTCACCACAATAGCCAAACCCTTCGAGCGCAAACAGCACAGTGGGGGTAAAGTTGTCGTAGATCATGAGCGCTGAAATCTCGGCATGGCTTACTCCCGCGTCGGCGAAACTCTTGTCGGCGGCTTTGCGCATGGGCGCGCGCCAGAAATCATCCGGCGGGAAACTCGATCCCGCAAGCGCAGTGGCCATGCCATAGCCGCGCAAATAAACGGGCGGTTGAATGAGATCGCGTGCCCGCTCGCCCGCAGTCAGAATCAGCGCCACGCCGCCATCGTTGATAAGACAATAATCGAGCAGATGCAGCGGCTCGCAGATGTAACGCGAGGCATGATAATCGGCGAGCGTGAAAGGGGTGCGCATCACGGCCGCGGGATTAAGTGCCGCGTGATCGCGAAACGTCTTCGAGACCGTACCGAGCTCCTCCGCGGTCGTGCCGTAAAGCTCCATGTGCCGGCGGGCCATGAGCGCGTGAAAGCCGCCGGGAGAGGTCATGCCGTAGGCAAACCATAGGCCGCCACCGCCGCTGCCGTAGGTGTCGCCGGCACCGCCGTAACGATCGCCCACGGAGCGGCCGTTGTTGCCGTAGACGAGAGCGACGGTCGTGGCGATGCCGTCGCGAATGAGCGCTGCGGCGGTCTCGATGCAAATGCCGGAGAACCGGCCCTGGCCAGGCGTAATGCTCACATAGCAGGGATTGAGACCTGCGATCTCGCAGAAGCGCTGATAATCGGGAATTCGGTTGACAATCAGACCGTCGATGGCTTCGAAGGCAAGACCGCAATCTGCGAGCGCTTCAGTGAGGGCCCACAAGCCGAGCTCGTAGGAATCGTATTGCGGCAGCTTGCCATAACGCGTGTTGCCGACCCCCACGACTGCAACGCTCTGGTTCATGGGTCTAGTGAACCATCTGTTTTGAAAAAGGGCGACCGCGCCGGACTTGCTCCAGGCTCGATTGTCCTTGCTTCCTTACGCGAAGCAAGGACAATCAGGCGTACTTAGGGCCTCAGGAGAGCATCAAGTGAGCGAGCGCCGGCCGGGCCACAGCCCACCTCCCCCTGAAAGGGGGAGGTCGGCCACCGAAGGTGGCCGGGTGGGGGTCACGAGGCCCTCGCGCTTCAATCGAACGCCAGAGAAGACTGCTCGGGCTCGACAACTTCGTCGCGCATCAACTGATGTGGAAATGCGGCTGTGGCAGAAGCTACGGCATGGTCAAATCGTTGATGCATCGTTCCGACGACAGCATCCGGCAGGGCCCTACATCTTGGACTTTTATTGTCCTGCTCTGCGGTTTGCCATTGAGTTAGATGGGGGGCAACATCCGTCCTCGCTTGTTAAGGACGCGCGAAGAGATGAGTGGCTCCGCCGACGCGGCGTAACAGTACTTCGCTTTTGGAACTCAGACATTACAGAGAATCTGTCTGGCGTTCTTGAAGTTATTGCCGCCAGAATTTCGGAGTTGATGGCGCAGGCGCCGACCCCCACCCGGCGCTGGCGCGCCGACCTCCCCCTTTCAGGGGGAGGTGCCCTGCGGCCCGGCCGAGACTCACAGTGACCTCATTTGGCAATTTCATTGAGATTTTTCTGCAGGCGCTCACCGCCGGCATTCTGATCGGGGCGATCTACGGCCTGATGTGTGTCGGGCTCGGCATCATCTTCGGCGTCATGCGGGTGATCAATTTCGCTCAGGGCGAATTCCTGATGCTGGGCATGTATTTCACGTTCTACCTGGTGGTCCAGTTCAATCTGCTCGCGTTCCTTGGGCCGGCAGCCGGCCCCTATGCCGGCGCGCTCCTCGCCGGGCCCGCGCTCTTCCTCATCGGCTACGCGCTCCACCGCTTTCTCATTTCGCGCGTGACCGGCATCAGCGTGGCAGGCACCGAGGGTGAGGGCCATTACGCGCAGCTCATTCTCACCCTAGGCGTTGCGCTCGTCCTGCAAAACGGCGGACTCATCCTGTTTGGCTCGACGCCCCAGTCGGTGCGCACGCCGCTCTCCGCACGCGCCTGGGAAATCCCGCTGCTCTATGACGCGAATGCCGCGCTGTTTCTGAACAAGGCGCGCACCATTGCCGGGATCATCTCCGTACTGGTCGCGGTTGCGCTTTATTGGCTCATCAACCGCTCACGGCTTGGGAAGACCTTGCGCGCCGCAGCCGATAACGCGGCCGCTGCGATCTACATGGGCATCGATGTCGATCGCGCCTATCGAATCGCGTTCGGCATCGGCATCGGCATCACGGCGATCGCCGGCGGTCTTGTGGCCACCTACAATCCGTTCCAGCCCTATATCGGGCTCGACTTCGTCATCATCATGTATGCGGGCGTCGTGCTTGGCGGGATGGGGAGCATTCTCGGCGCCTTCTGGGGCGGAATGACCATCGGCCTCGTCCAGCAACTCTCAACGCTCGTGCTGCCCACCCAGCTGCAGAACGCCACGATCTTCGTGGTCTTTCTGTTGATCGTTCTTCTTCGGCCACAAGGCCTGTTCGGCCGCGCGACCGAGCGGATCTGAGCATGGGCGCCCGGCCAAAGCTGATCGCGCCGCTTGCCGTGATTGCGATCATCGCGATCGCGTGGATCGCGGTCGGCATGATCGTGACCAACTCGTATTATCAGTTGATGCTCACGCTCGTGCCGATCTGGGCGGTCATGGGGCTCTCCTGGAATTTGCTCAGCGGCTACACCGGTCTCATCTCGTTCGGGCACGCGGCATTCTTCGGGCTCGGCGCCTACACCGTCACCATCGCGCTTGTGAATTATGACCTCACGCCCTGGCTCGGCATTCCGCTCGGAACGTTGGTGGGTGCCGTGGCGGGAATCATCATTGGCTATCCGACCTTCCGCTTGCGCGGCCATTATTTTGCGCTCTCCATGCTCGCCTACCCCATGGCGCTGCTCTACGTGTTCGAATGGCTCGGGTATCAGGAAGTGCCGCTGCCCATGAAACGGGAAGCACCGGCCTTCTACATGCAGTTTTCCGATTATCGGGTGTACATCGCGCTTGCGGTCGCCCTGATGGTCGTCTCGCTCATCATCTCGCTTGCGATCGAACGCTCGCGCTTCGGCATGTCGCTCCTCGCCATCAAGCAGAACGAGCCGGCCGCCGAAGCCGCCGGTATCGACACGCTGGTCTGGAAGATGCGCGCGATCATGCTCAGCGGTGCCATCGCCGCGGCGGCGGGAGGACTCTATGCCGTCGTTCTCCTGGTGGTGACGCCTGGGAGCGTGTTCGGGATGCTCACCTCGGCACAGGCGCTCATCGTGGCGCTGTTCGGCGGTGCCGGCACGCTCTGGGGAGCGCCCATCGGGGCCGTAATCCTCATTCCCTTGAGCGAAATGCTGCAGGCAGAGCTCGGAGACGTGATCCCGGGAATTCAGGGCGTCGTCTTCGGCATTGCCATCATCCTGGTGGTGCTGCTGGCGCCGGAAGGCATTTTCTGGCGCGTGCACGACCACTTTCGTCAGGCTCATCCGAAGCCCCCACCCTTACCCTCGCCCGCCGGAACCCGGGCTTGCCCGGGTTCCGCACTATACTGCGCAAGTCGGGCAAGCCCGACTTGCGACGGGGAAGGGAAGGGTGGGGGAACGCCGGCAACGGCTTGCAATGCGCCGGAAAAGCCGCAGCCCGCAACACCGCCAAAACGCGCACCGATCCTCACCGTGAGCAATCTCTCCAAATCGTTCGGCGGGCTGCGGGCGGTGAGCGAGGCGAGCTTCGAGGTTGCGGGCGGCGAGATTCTCGGGATCATTGGGCCAAACGGTGCCGGCAAGACGACACTGTTCAATATGCTCAACGGCTTTGTGCAGCCGGATGCCGGCGAAGTCGCATTCGCCGGCCAAAGCCTCACCGGGCTCAAGCCCAACCGCATCTGCCGGCTCGGCATTGGCCGGACCTTCCAGGTGGTGCGCGCGTTTCCACGCCTGTCGGTCCTCAACAATGTCATCATCGGCGCATACGCGAGCACGGCAACCGATGCGGACGCATTCGCGGCGGCACATAAGGCTTTGGCTCAGGTTGCTCTGAGCGAGCGCGCCGATATCCTCGCGGCCTCCCTCACCAACAGGGAACTGCGCCTGATGGAGCTGGCGCGCGCCTTGGCCGGGCGGCCGCGTCTGCTTCTGATGGATGAGCCGCTTGCCGGTCTTGCCGGTCCCGAGGTCGAAAACCTGCTCAGCGTCATTCGCTCGCTCGCCGCGCAGGGCATCACCATCGTCATTATCGAGCACACCATGCGCGCCATGATGCGGCTCGCCGAGCGCTTCGTCGTGCTCGACCACGGCCGTATTCTGACGACCGGCCACCCGAGCGAGATCATCAAGGACGCGAGCGTCATTGAAGCCTATCTCGGCCACAAGTGGGCTGCCATCCGTGCTCACGGTTGAATCACTCAGTGTCGCCTATGGCGGCCTCACCGCGCTGTGCGCAATTTCACTCACGGTGCGGGCAGCGCAGTTCGTCTCCATTGTCGGTCCCAACGGCGCGGGCAAGACCACCCTGTTCAAGGCCATTTCGGGCACCGTGCAACCGAGCGCCGGCCGCATCCTTTTCGAGGACAAGGATTTGATCGCGGTCGCGCCGTCCGAGCGCGCCCATCTCGGCATTGCCCATGTGCCGGAAGGCCGTCAGGTATTCGCATCCATGACCGTGCTGGAAAATCTCGAAATGGGCGCCTATCCGCAAACCGGCCGCGCGGATTGGAAACGCAATCTTGAGCGCATCTTTGCACTCTTTCCCGTGCTTTCGGAACGCCGCAGCCAGGCTGCCGGCACGCTTTCGGGCGGTGAGCAGCAGATGCTGGCGATCGGCCGGGGAATTGCTTCCTCGCCGCAACTTCTCATGCTGGACGAGCCGTCCATGGGTCTTGCCCCGGTCGTTGCCGATCTGATCTTTGAGCGTATCGGCGAACTGCATCGCGACGGGCTTGCGATCCTCTTGGTCGAGCAGCGGGTGGCCGAGGCGGTGCAATCGTGCGATTTCGGCTATGTTATGGAGGCCGGGCGCGTCGTGCTCGAAGGAACGCACCAGACCTTGCTGGCGGATGACCGGATCAGGAGCGTTTATCTCGGACTGTGAAGGAACTCGTGGAGGAAACAATGTTGGCAAAATGGCTCACCTCGTCTCTGCTGACGCTCGCAACCGCAATTGTTGCCGCGGTGGCACCAGCTCCCGCATGGGCGCAGCAAAAGGACGTCGAAATCGCTTTGATCGTTCCGCTCTCCGGCCCATGGGCGCGCCAGGGCCAGCTCGAGCGCATGGGTGCCGAGATGGCGATCGACGACATCAACAAGGCGGGGGGCATCAAGTCGCTGGGGGGCGCAAAGATGAAGCTCATCGTCTCCGACAGCGGGGATTCCGCCGAGAAGGCGAAGAACGCGGCGCAGCGGCTGGTGGCGCAGAACCCGGATGTGATTGGCGGTATCGGCGCTTGGTTGAGCTCGTTTACGCTCGCCGTCACCGAGGTCACCGAACGCGCCGAGCTCCCCTGGCTGACGCTATCCTATTCCGACGTGATCACAGGACGCGGTTTCCATTACGTCTTTCAGACTTCGGCGACCGGTGACCGCCAGTCCGAGCTTGCCTTGCCCACCATCATGCAGCTTGCCCAGAGCGTGACCGGAAAGAAGCCGGCCACGACCGGCGTTATTCAGGACAATACGGCGGCTCCCGTGAGCTTCATGAAGCCCATGCGTGCGGGAGGCTTCGAAAAGGCCGGGCTCAAGGTGGTGGTTGACGAGACCTACACGCCGCCGCTCTCCGACGCGACGCCGCTTGTCTCCAAGGTCCGCACGGCACGGCCTGATTTCATGTGGGTGATCTCGACCAGCATTCCCGACGATTCGCTGCTGGTGCAGAAATTTGCCGAGATGGGTATTGGTCCGAGCAAATTGCCGATCGTCGGCAACGGAGCGCATTTTGGCACGCCTGAGCTGCTCAAAGTCGCAGGCGCCGATGTGCTCGAAGGAACGCTGATAACGGTCGCCAACTGGAGCAATGACGGTCAGCGTGAGCTCATTGACGAGTTCAAGAAGCGCACCGGCGAACCGTGGCTCACCCAGGACAGCCTGAGCGCCTACGGTCACGTGTGGATTCTCAAGGAGGCGGCGGAAAAAGCCGGCGCTGCCGAGCGCCACAAGGTGGCAGACGCCATCCGTGCCATGGATACGAGCGAGGGCGCGGCCAAATATTTTGCTGGCAACCACATCAAGTTCGACGAGAAAGGCCGCCGCGTGGATGCGCCGCTCGTGATCTTCCAGTGGCAGAACAGCGTCCCGGTCACGGTCTATCCGCAAGGCCCGGGCAGCGCCAAAGCACGCTGGGCAATGAAGTAGCCGTCGGTATTACGTAGCCCGGATTGAGCCGTCGGAGCGCCAGCGGAGACAGCGAAATCCGGGGAAACGTCGCGGCTGCCCCGGATGTCGCTTCGCTCCATCCGGGCTACGAGCTACGGGCACTGGACATCACGGCACAAGAACGCTCACGCCGGTGGTGCGGCGCGCCTGCAAGTCTTCGTGCGCCTGCACTGCCTGGTTGAGCGGATAACGACGCGCGATGCTCATTTCTATGAACCCGCTCGCGACGGCACCAAACAGGGCGCCGGCGCGCGCAAGCAGCTCCGTTCGATCACGCGTATGGGTCACGAAGGCCGGGCTCGTGAGATAAAGCGAATCCAGACGGTTGAGCTCGAAGACGTCAAACGGAGCAATCGGTCCTGACGCCGTGCCGAATGAGACCAGCAATCCCCGCGGCGCAAGGCAGCGTAACGACTTTTCGAATGTGTCCTTGCCAACCGAATCGAACACGGCGGCCACTCCCTTCCCGTGTGTGAGTTGCGCCACCGCATCGACGAAATCCTGCCGCGTGTACACGATTGCCGTGTCACAGCCGTGGGCGCGGGCGATTGCGGCCTTTTGCTCGGTTCCAACCGTGCCGATGACGGTCGCGCCAAGGTGTTTTGCCCATTGGCAGAGAATGAGACCGACACCCCCCGCAGCGGCGTGAACCAGGATGGTGTCGCCGCGCTTGATCGGGAAGGTCGTGAATATCAGGTAATGCGCGGTGATCCCCTTGGTAAAGATTCCCGCCGCTAGTTCGTCCGAAATTGCTGCGGGAAGCGGCACGAGGCGATCTGCCGGCATCAGGCGCACATCGGCATAGGCTCCGATCGGCAGCGACGAATAGACGACCCGGTCTCCCGGCTTGAAAGCGGCGACATCGCTGCCGATCGCCGCAATCACGCCCGCGCCCTCCATGCCGATTGGGGAGGGGTAGTGCGGCAACGGATAGCGCCCGGTCCGGTGCTGGATGTCGATGTAGTTGAGCCCGATCGCTGTTTGCCGGATCAGCACCTCGCCGCGGCCCGGTGCCGCAACGTCGTGCTGCTCGTAACGCAGAACCGATGGCGGCCCCGGATGGGTGATGACAATGCGATTGGCCTGCATGCTTAATTCCCCTTGCGCCACGATCATGTGGCGCGCACGGTCGAGCGGCCGCAAAATCCTATCGCGTCTGCGCGACGCTCAGGACAGCGCGCTCGATTTCCGCTTGGATTTTGGGGCTTTTGTCAATGGCGACGTGAGAAAGGCCCAAGTCGCCGCCCAGATTGATATTTGAGAGCTTGCCCCGATAGCCGGCATCCGCAGTGAGCGGCGCGCCCCATCCCGGCGAATGGTAGTAGTTGATCGCGCGCGCCACATTGCCCGGCACCGGGTCTTGTCCGAATGGCGCAAGCGTTACCAGAAGGTCGACGCGGATTTTCTCCCGCTCGAGCAAACGTGCGATATCGACCACGTTGTTTCCGCCCTGCGAGTGGCCGATCAGGACCAGCGGCCCGCTGTTGCCCGCGGCGCGATCCTTGATGACCTTTGAAAGAATCGACCTCCAGGCCAGATGGTCGGCAGCCTCCGCTTTGATGCCTTTGGTCCGCAACTCTTCGGCGAGCGTATCGAGACCGGTCGAGAACACCCCAAACCAGCCGCGTAGCAGAAAAACATGAGTCTCGGCGCGATCGGCCGGTGCCGCGCCGTTCCACATGAGCACAGCGGCGGCGCAGAGCATGCCGAATAGCGCGCCCCGCCTGGAATTGCGTAGGGGATGGAGGCGCAGCATTGAACTTCGGCTGTTTCGCATTGCCAGCGATCAGGCCGGCCGATTACGACGAGTTGATGATGCACCGGAGCATTTTGCGAAACTGTGGCAGGCGCGCCACACGCAGGTGCGCAGCCCGGATTGAGCGGAGCGAAATCAGGGATCGCCGAAGGTCGCGTCGCTCCTGCGGGCTAGAATATCGGGGGCAGAATTATTCCGGGTGTGAAGTGCGCCTGGTCTTGCGAACGGCGTCGAACATCCACAAGCAACTTGCGGCCAAGCCGCCCATAGCCAAAGCCATCACCAAAGACACGGACATCGACTCCCTCTCCTCAATCGTGGCGCTGTGATTATTTCAGCGCGGCGTTCACGGACGTGTAGTCGGTCTTTATTGCCGATCCAAGATTATTCACCGCCGCCACGATGATTGCCGCAACCCCCCGATGCGATGATCGCATATTCAATTGAGGTTGCGCCCGACTCGTCCTTGAAGAAGCTGATGATCGTTCGCATGTGGATCAAC
>CATPCO010000719.1 GCA_955652925.1 uncultured Xanthobacteraceae bacterium
CGCGCCCGGCTCGCGGCCGACCCACTGGGGCGCGAGAACTACGCGTTCGCGCAACGCGAGCGGTTCGTGCTGCGCGAGGATCGCACTTTCCTCAAACTCGCCTCTTCACCCCATGCTGCGCTGGTGCGGCCGTGATGGCCGTTTCAACGGCGCGCCCGATCAAAGTATCTGGCTCAGGAATTGGCGCGTGCGCGGGTCGCGGCAATGGACGAAGAATTGCGCCGGCGGCCCCTGCTCGACGATCACGCCCCGATCCGTGAAATAGATGCGATCGGCAACCTCGCGGGCGAAACCCATCTCATGGGTCACGATGACGCAGGTCATGCCATCCCTCGCCAACGCGCGGATGGTGGCGAGCACCTCCTTGACGGTCTCGGGATCGAGCGCGGCGGTCACTTCATCGAACAGCATGACGTCGGGCTGCATGGCGAGGCTGCGTGCAATCGCCACGCGCTGCTGCTGCCCGCCGGATAGCTCACCCGGGTAGAATTTTTCCTTGCCTTCGAGGCCCACCTTGCGCAGCAGCGCGCGCGCCTGCGCCTCGACGCTTGCGCGATCGCGCCGGAGCACATGAATGGGCGCCATCATGATGTTGTCGAGTGCAGTGCGATGGGGAAACAAATTGTATTGCTGGAAAACCATCCCGACCTTGCGGCGGAGCGCGAGCTTGTCCAGCCTGGGATCGTGCAGTTCGCGGCCTTCCACCAGAATGGAGCCGCTATCGATGGGTACCAGCGCATTGATGCAGCGGATGAGCGTTGACTTTCCCGCTCCGGATGGCCCGATGATGCAGATCACCTCGCTCTTCATCACTTCGAGCGAGATGCCGCTGAGCACCTGCACGGCGCCAAAGCTTTTGTGCACGTCGCGCATGCGAATGAGTGGCTGATCCGGCGTCCAGGTCATCGGAGAATCAGCGCACCGCAAACCGCCGTTCCAGCGCCGCCGTCGCGCGTGCAATCGGGTAGCAGTAAACGAAGAACAACATCAGCAGGTAGAGATACATCGGCACCAGCAGCTCGGTCCTGCCTTCCGAAGACAAGATATCGCCGGTGAGCGTCATCGCTTCGCTCACGCCCACGATTGACGTCAGCGGAGTTGCCACGGTGAGGATCGCATAGAGATTCATCCAGGGCGGCGTCATGCGCTTGATGCATTGCGGCAGGATGATCATGCGCAGCGTCGCCAGTCTGGTGAACGCGAGGGACTCGGCCGCTTCCCACTGGGCGGAGGGAATCGATTGCACCGCGCCGCGCACCAGCTCGGCCACGTTCGCCATGACCGGAAGGGCCAATCCGAACGTCGCTTTGGCCCAGCCGGGCAGCGCAACGATGGAGTTGCCGATGCGAACCTCAAACGGCAGCAACAGCATGCAGTAGAACAGGAGCACCAGCCACGGAGAGTTGCGAAAAAATTGCGTGATCAGGCGCGCGCCGGCGCGCAGCGGAGCAAGCAGCGAGATCTGTCCCAGTCCGAGCGCGAAGCCGAATACGGTTCCGATCGCCATGGCCAGAAAGCTCATCGCGATGTTGAGGGCAAATCCCTGCGCGAGGAGCGGAGTCCATTTCAGCATGGTCAAAATGATCGAGGGTGCAGCGGGCGCGGCCTGCGCCTGCGCCACCCCGGCCGACATGGCAAGGAAGACCGCAAGCATGACCCCGTGCCGGGGCGCGAGCGGCAGCGCCTGACCACCCGTCAGCGGCATGCGAAGCGGAGAAAGCGCTGCGCGGGCCTCGCGGGCCATCGAATACGCGCTCGTCCTCATGTCGGCGTGTATCCGGGAATGCGCATGCTGCGTTCCCAACGGCCCATTGCGTAGACCAGAATGCCGACGAGGCTCACATAAACCACGAGCAGCACGTTCATCATCTCGGCGACATTGAGCTCGTCCGACCAGATCTGATTGGCGACGTACAGCATTTCGGGCACCGCGATCGCGTAGGCGATGGTGGTCGTCTTCACCAGATTCACCAGGTTGTTGTTCAGGGCCGGCAGGCTGATGCGCAACGCGAGCGGCAGGACCACATGCAGGTAGGCCTTCAATCGGCTGTAGCCGAGCGCCTCCGCCGCTTCGAGGGTTTCCCTCGGCACCGCCTCGATACCGGCGCGGAAGATCTCGACGTTGAAAGCGCCCGCATAGAGCGACAGGCAGATCACCGCCCAGACGAAATTGGAGACAATGGGAACCTCCAGCCCGGCCGCATTGGTGTGCCGCAGATAGGCGCCGAGCGCGAAATAGAAGAAATAGAGCTGAACCAGCGGTGGCGTGTTGCGAACGAATTGGATGTAGGCCTGTGTCGTCGCCCGCACGAGCCTGCTGCGCGCGCCCTGGAGCCAGGCGCCGATTATCCCGATGACGACGCTGCAGAGGAGGCAGAGCGCCATCAGGCGCAGTGACGTGAAAAATCCGTTGAAGAACCGCGCACGGTCGAATGCGTCGTAGAAAATGGTGAGCTTGATGCCGGTCGTGGCATGCAGGACGCGGAACCACTCCCACACCGCGTCCATCATTGCGCGCCGTCAGTGCGATGGGCGTGCCGTGCTCACTTCGTCTCGTCGTGCATCTTCTTGAGGAAAGCGGAGGGCGGAATCTTCCACTTCGCCTCAAGCTCGATCAGTTTCCCGCTGCGGTGCCAATCCGTGACGGTCTTGGACATGAATTGACCCCACGGGCCGTCACGCTCCTCGATCTTCACAGCAATCCCCCAGGGCTCGACGAGGATGGTCGCAAGCGGCATTTCGAAGCTCGCCCATTTCGGATCGCCCAGGCGCTCAATAAAGGCGGTATCGTCATAGAGCCAACCAACGCAATTGCCCTGCAGAAGTGCGGCCTCTGCCTCGGTCTGACCCTTGAAAGCGACAATCTCGGCGCCGTATTTTTCCGCCACTGTCTTGTTGTACCAGGCACCCTGAATGGCGCAGATCTTCTGCTCCTTGAGCTCTTCCCATTTCTTGAACGCCGCCTTCCTGATCGCGAGCACATTGACGCCGGAGGCGTAATAGCTCGGATCAACGATGCCGACGGTCTGGCGGCGCTCCGGCGTGACATTTATTGTTGCAATCATCAGGTCGATCTTGCCCTGCTGGAGAAACTGCATGCGGTTGGACGAGACCACCGGTTCGAGCTCCAGCCTGGCGCTCAGCCGCCCGGCGACATCGCGGGCGAGATCCGGCTCGAAACCCACAATGTTGCCCGCAGGATCGCGGAAACCGAACGGCTTGTAATCGGCCTTGCTGCCCACGACGAGCACGCCGCGCTGCTTGATCTTATCGAGGGTCTGTCCTGCCGCCGGCGCCGCCGCGACGAGAATGCCGGCCAAAAGACCCACGCCGGTAGTGATCAGGCTTCGCAGCATTGGCGCTCTCCCTCACACGATGAGCCGCAGCAGATTAGACGAGTAGGGGCGGGTTTCAAACCCGCCCTGGCGCAACAAACACGGCCGGCGAATTTGCGCAGAGATCGCGATTCATGTAGGGACGGGTTTCAAACCCGCCCCTACAAGTATCAAGATCGTCCTCTTGATGCGGGTCACGCTCCTGCGATTACGGATGGCGATGACTCAATCCGCGCTCACGCCGCTCGCCTTGATCGGCACCGCCCATCGTTGGAGCTCGGATGGCACGAATTTTACAAGATATTCCGGCGTGCGGCGCTCCGCATTTGGGACAACGACCCCGAGCGTCTTGAGCCGCTCGCGCACGGCAGGCGTCTCGACTGCCTCGTTCGATGCTTGGGCGAGGCGATGGACGATGTCGCGTGGCGTTCCTTTCGGAAACGAAAAGGAGCCCCACGAGCCGCAGTCGAGGCCCTTGATGCCCTGTTCGTCGGCGGTCGCAAGCTCCTCCAGTCCTGGTGCACGTTCGAGCCCCAATGTTGCGATCGCCTTCACGCTGCCCCCGCGAATCTGCGGGAGCGCGGTAGAGATCTGGTCGGCCATGAAGTCGATTCGGCCGGCGATCAGGTCCTGCACCGCGAGTGCCGAGCCGCGATAGGGCTTTGCAGTCCTCCACAGCGTTCTATGGAGTTTCATGGAATTCACCACAAGTGCCCGTACCATCGAGACTTGTGTTCACCGAGGCGTATGGGCATATACTGACCTCCACCCACATGTTCGGGACATTTC
>CATPCO010000720.1 GCA_955652925.1 uncultured Xanthobacteraceae bacterium
CGCCCGCTTACGGCAACCTGCGGATGTGATCGCATAAGCGCTGGGCTCTATCGCGTCGATTGCTCCGCGCATGGCGGCAAGCGGGACAGCCGCTTGTTAGTAGTCCGAGATTGTCCGATCTCGAATGAACTCGACAAAAGGCTGCCTCCCAACTAGAACGCAGCGGGGATAGTCTCTTCTCGCAACCACCGGTGAGATGGATAAGAAGACGCGCATTGCGGTCGTCGGCGCCGGAATCGGAGGCCTGACTGCGGCCGGATTTCTCCAGCGCGGCGGCTTCGACGTGACCCTCTACGAGCAGGCACGTGCTTTCTCGCGGCTCGGCGCAGGCATTACTCTCGGCGCGAACGTAACCAAACCGCTGCGGCGGCTCGGAATCGAAGACGCACTAGTCACCGCCGGAATCAAGCCGCACAGCTATGTCAGCCGCACCTGGGATAGCGGGGAAATCGTCTACCAGCTGGTGTTTGATGCAAACACCGAGAACAGATTTGGGGGCCCGTACCTCGGCATCCACCGCGGCGACCTGCATGCGGTGCTGGCGCAGGGCACCGCGCCCGAAACCCTGGCGTTCGATCATCGGTTGATCCAACTGGAGGAAACCGATTCGTCGGTCCGGCTCGTCTTTGATAACGGCCGGATTGCCGAAGCCGACATCGTGATCGGCGCTGACGGCATTCATTCCAAAATTCGTGAATATCTGCTCGGAACCGAACCGCTGCGCTTCATCGGTGCCGCCGCCTATCGCTCCATCTTTCCCACGGAAAGACTAAACGGGTTTGCGATACCCGACTGTACCAAGTGGTGGGGTCCCGATCGGCATATCCTTCCTTATTTCATGCGCAGCAAGCGTGATGAGGTTTATGTGATCGGCGTCGTTCCCCGGCGCACATGGGAAACCGACGAAGCGTCAATCCAGTCGTCCCGCGACGAGTTCATGGCTCTGTTTGACGGGTTCCATCCTGATCTCGTTCGTGTTCTGCAAGTAACAGACGACGTATCGGTTTGGCCGATTTTCGATCGTGAGCGCAATGATAGATGGAGTGGCGGCCGGATCGTGCTGCTCGGGGACGCCTGTCATCCCATGCGACCTTTCATGGGGGCGGGCGGTGCTATGGCGGTCGAAGACGCTGTAATTCTAAGCCGTTGCCTCAGTGAATGCGCAAGTGCGGCGGAGGCCTTTCGGTCGTACGAAAACACGCGCATTCCCCGGGTCGCCGAGACCCAACGCATTTCGATCGAAAACACCTGGATGGGGGGGCCGACCGAAACTGACTGGTATTACTGTTATGACGCGTGTACTGCGCCGCTCGCAAAACCGTAACACTCTTTGTTGGTAACTGGTGACCCAAGAGACGAAACATGGCCAAGCCGAAGCCGCAACCTATGATCGCACGAGACCTGGCCGGATATGGCGAATTTCCTCCCGATCCCAAATGGCCGGGGGGAGCCAAAATCGCGGTGAATTTCAACCTCAACGTGGAAGCCGGCGGCGAGCTAACTCTGGCGAACGGCGATGACAGCTCGGAAGGAACGCTCAATGACATTGGCTTCGGGTCGAAGCAGGGCATCCGTGTCCCGCTGGTCGAATCGGCTTTCGAATATGGCAGCCGACGTGGCGTGTGGCGCGTGCTCGATATCTTTCGTGAATTCAAAATCAATGTCAGCGTGCTCGCCGTTGCTCGTGGTCTCGAGCAAGTGCCTAACCTGGCGCATGCCTTCGTCGAACGCGGCCATGAAGTCGTCAGCCATGGCTACCGATGGATTGATTATTGCGAGGTGGCGGAGGAGATCGAACGAGAGCATATCAGGCGGGCGATTCATGCCATTGAGAATCTCACTGGGTCGCGCCCGATCGGTTGGATGACCGGACGACCCGGGCCGAACACACGACGGTTGCTGGTGGAAGTGGGCGGTTTTCTCTATGACCGCGATTCACTCGCGGATGAAATCCCCTATTGGGTGCTCGTTGGCGAGCGGCCGCATCTCGTGATTCCATATTCCTACGAGGCCAATGACAATCGCTTTAATGAGAACAGCGGCTTCTCGACCGGCGAGCAGTTCTTTTCGTACATGCGCGACGCATTCGACACTTTGCGCCGCGAAGGAGCAAATGGCTCCGCCAAGTTGCTATCGATCGGACTGCACGACCGCCTCATCGGAAGGCCGGGAAGATGCACGGGGCTTGTTAGGCTTCTTGATTACATGCAAACCTTTGACGATGTCTGGTTCTGTACCGGTGCCCAGGTGGCGCAACATTGGCACAAACAGTACCCCTTTCAGTCGAACTAGAGTTAAGCATTAAGCCTGAATTAACGTATTTAAGAAATTTCGCTTTCGCCGCGGCGATGAGAACTCAGCCGAAATTCGGTTCGACTATTACTGGAGGGTGCGAACTGTCCTTTGCAGACTAGCCAATGATTCTCCGTAGCATTCGGTCGCGACTACTGGGGTTGGTGCTCGCCGCCGTTGTTCCGTTCACGGCTCTCATTGGGATTGGTCTCTGGGCGCAATGGCAGGACGTTCAATCCGCAGCGATTGCGCAGACGGTCAATGAGGCTCGAGTCCTTGCGGCCCAGGTCGATGACCACATCGGCAATCTTGAGCACCTTCTAACTGGGCTCAGCCTGGCTGTATCGACAAACCCAGGCGACGCAAGCGCCAATGACACGCTGTTGCGGCGAGCGAAGGCCGAGTTGCCTGGCTTCTTCAGCCACATCATGCTCTTTTCCCTTGATGGCAACAATATCGGGACATCCCAGGAAGGAGGTGGTGCACGTATAAATGTTGCTGACTACCCATATTTCCGCCAAGTACTTGCCGGCCAGCGTTTCGCAGTTGGAGACGTGCACATAGGACGCGCGACCCGGCAATGGGTCGTCAATGTCGCGCGAGCAGTTGACGATCGGACCGGTCGACTGCAGGCCGTCCTCGCCGTTGGAACCTGGCTCGAGCATCTCCAGGACGCATTGCAGGTAGATGGCCTTCCCCCCGGTAGCGTCGTCAGAATCGTGAACCAGCACGGAATAGTCGTAGCTCAGACCACCCCCGGTCCGGATTGGATCGGCCGTGATCTCGGAACATCCGAGCACATCCAACGACACCTGGCTGCCGGGGAAACGAGCGAGATAGCGGTCTGGTCCGATAACGTCGAACGCTTTACAGGTTCCTCAACCGCCCATTACGTCCCTTGGCTCGTGTCCATTGGGCTGCCTACCAATGTCGCCTTTGCAGCCTTGGCATCGCACCTCAGCTGGGGCGCTCTCTTCAGTGCCGGTGCTCTCCTGGCAGCATTTACCATTGCCTGGATGCTTTCAGGACGAATCATCCGTCCAATACGGCAACTCGAAAAAGATGCAGCAGTGCTCGCGGCAGGTGCGCTTGACCATCGAACCGCAGTCCACACAAACGACGAAGCTGGAAATCTGGCGAACGCCTTCAACCGCATGGCTGCGTCGCTCGAACGACGTCAGGACGAACTGCAACAAGCGAAGGACACGCTTGCTGCCGTCATCGATGCGTCGCCGGTGGCGATCTCCTGCTCCGATCTCGATCGTCGAATGGTGCTGTGGAACCGCGCGGCCGAGCAGCTTTATGGGTTCACTGCCGAGGAGGCAGTCGGAGCACCGGTAAAAGTGGTGCCGCCTGGGAGCGGCCGAGAGTCCCACATCCTGTTCGAGCGGGCGCGCAGTGGCGAAACCATCCGGGACGTGCAGGTCAAACGGGTGCGCAAGGATGGATCGCTGGTGGATGTCAGACTTGCCGCCGCTCCCATGTACAATGCTGACGGGACGGTGCGTGGCATCGCGTGGGCGGTCGAAGACATCACCGACCGAAAGCGGGCTGAGGAGCAATTGCAGCGCCTTGCTCACTATGATCCGCTGACAGGGCTACCCAATCGCCTGTCATTGCAGAAGGAACTGGGAAGATTGATGGCCGGCGACGCATGCGGTAGGTCAACTTCCATCGCGATATTCGACCTTGACGGCTTCAAGGACGTGAACGACACGCTCGGTCACTCGATCGGCGACCAGTTGCTTGTTGACATCGGCCAACGTCTGCTTGAGTTCGGCGAA
>CATPCO010000721.1 GCA_955652925.1 uncultured Xanthobacteraceae bacterium
ACCGGCATGGTGGCGAGCCCTTTTTTCAGCACCGGGCTCGCGCGGTTGAAACTCTCGATCTCGCGCCGCCATGCGTCGATGTCGACCGTTCGATCGAGCTCATCAACGACGCGTTCGATGATGTTGTCCTCGATCTTCATGCCGTAGGGCGTCACGTCATTGCGTCCAATGCCGTAGAAGTTTCGCCGCCGGACCGTTTCGACTGGAAGCCGCAAAGAACGGGCGATCACGTCGATGACGGTTTCGATGGCGAGCATCCCTTGCGGCCCGCCATAACCGCGGAATGCGGTGTTCGAAACGGTGTTGGTTTTGCACGGCAGTCCGCGCAAACGAACATGCGGCAGGAAATAGCAATTGTCGGCATGGCAGAGCGCGCGGGTGAGCACCGCCGGCGTGTGATCGGCCACATTGCCGCCGTTCGCAGCGAGGATGAGATCGAGGGCAAGGATGTGCCCTTGCTGATCGAAGCCGACATCATAGCGGATGAGGAACGGATGGCGCTTTCCCGTCGCCTGCATGTCGTCGTCGCGGGGTAATCGCAGCTTGACGGGCGCCCGCGCCTTCCAGGCAAGCACGGCGGCAATGCTGGCGATGATCGTCGCCTGGCTTTCCTTGCCGCCGAACGCGCCACCCATTCGCCGGACTTCGACCGTGACCGCGTTGAACGGCAACGCCAGCAGGTGGGCGACGCCGTGTTGAACTTCGGTCGGATGCTGGGTCGAGCTCCAGACGTGCATGTCGCCGCCCTCGCCGGGGATAGCGAGCGCGATCTGCCCTTCGAGGTAGAAGTGATCCTGCCCGCCGCAGCGCAACTCGCCGCAGAGCCGATGCGCCGCTGCCGCCAGCGCCGGCTCGACATTGCCGCGGATCATCGTCGAAACGGGGGCAACGAAGCTTTCACGCGCCATCGCCTCCTCGATGCTCAGCACGGGGGATAGCCGCTCATATTCAACGGCGACGCGTTTTGCCGCTGTGCGCGCCTGGTCGAGCGTCGCCGCCGCAACTGCAACAACCGGTTGGCCGACATATTCGACCACGCCGGCCGCGAGCGCGGGTTCATTGGCGAGAATAGGTGCGATGTCGTTCTTGCCCGGAATGTCGGATGCCGTGATCACCGTCACCACGCCTGGAGCGGCGCGCGCCGCGCTCACATCAATATGGCGGATGCGGGCATGGGCGTGCGGGCTGAGCACGAGAGCAGCCTCCAGCGTGCCCGGCACGTTGGGCATGTCGTCGAGATAACGGGCGGCGCCGGTCACATGCCCGGCCGCGCTGTCGTGGCGCACGGCGGAGTGAACACCGCCGCGAATGCGGGCAAGCATTTCGCTCATAGCGCTTCCACCCGCACGGGCGCCTGCGACGACGTTTCCCACGCAAACCGGCGCAGCAGGTTGGCGGCTGCGCGCAAACGATAAGCAGCGCCGCCGCGGTGGTCAGTCATAGGGTTGAAGTCGCGCGCCAGGGCCACGTCGATGTTCGTCAGCGTGTCAATAGTCCACGGCCGACCCGTGACTGCAGCCTCCACATTCTTCGCGCGCATTACGCGTTCGGCCATGCCGCCAAAGGCCGCCCGCAACTGATGGACTTGGCCGTTGCGACGCTCGAGCTGGAAGGCGGCGACAACCGTGGAGATGTCCTGATCGAAGCGCTTCGACAATTTGTAGGTGGAAAAACGCGTATCCTGGGCAAGCAATGGAATGCGCACGGCGGCAATCACTTCGCCCGGGCGCAGCGCAGTCTTTCGGTATCCTGTAATGAAAGATTCAACGCCCATCGCCCTCTCACCGGAGGCCGACGCAAGCGTCACGGTTGCAGCAAGCGCGATCAGGCAGGGAATGGTGTCGCCGATCGGAGAGGCGGTTGCGAGATTGCCGGCGATTGTTCCAAGGTTGCGGATCTGACGCGAGCCGATGCGGCGGAAGAGCGCGCCAAAAGCAGGAAAATGGCGATCGATGTGCGGCAACGCTTGCGTATATGTAACACCACCACCAAGCTCGAGCGCGTCGGCCGCGACATTGATCCGCTGCAACTCTGCAACCGTGGCGAGCGAGATCACAGCCGCAATTCGCTCGCGATCCTTGCTTACACGCAGCCCGAGATCGGTGCCGCCGCCGAGGAGGAGCGCGTCGGGTATCTCCGCCATCGCCGCGAACAGCGCAGCGAGCGACCCCGGCCGCAGAAAGACCTGCTCGCCGGCACCGTAAGCCGAGCAAACCGGCAAGGCGGCAAGCGCCCCGGCCGCATCACCGTTTTCGGCATCGATACGAGGCGCACGCGCCGCTTGCCGACACGCCTCGACAATGGAGCGATAACCCGTGCAGCGGCAGAGATTGCCGGCAAGCGCTTCGTGGATGATCCTGTCCTCGACGCGCTCGCAGCCTTGATGGAATGCAAACATGGCCATCACGAAACCGGGCGTGCAGAAACCGCACTGGGTGGCATCCGTGTCGATCATGGCCTGCTGCACCGGATGAAGAGCGCCGTTGGGCGCGGCGAGCCCCTCGACCGTCAACACAGCGCAACGGGCGATCTGCGGTAACATCATCAGACAGGAGTTGACGGCCTGATACTGCCGGGTCCCGTCGATCTCCCGGCCAATGGCGATGGTGCATGCACCGCAATCGCCCTCGGCGCAGCCTTCCTTGGTCCCGGTGAGACGCGCATGCCCGCGCAGCCAATCGAGCACGGTTGTGGTGGGAGGAACGTCGTCCACCCTGTGCCGCTTTCCATTGAGCAGGAATTCCACAGCTGCCATGACAAGTGCTCAGCTTCCACCTAAGATGGCGAGTTGTCTGGGGGCCCGCAATCCACCGCAAGCTAAGTGGGGAACGTGGGGAACATGAGACATCAACGGCACAGGCTGCGCACCATCGTCGCAGCTGGAGCGCTCCTGCTTGTTTGCCCGGCGTCGCAACAGGCCGCTGCGCAAGCACCCGACAAGTTGACCGTGCGTTTCACCTGGAAGCTCAAGGGCGAGTACGCTCCGCTCTTCGTTGCGTTGGACAAGGGCTATTACAAGGCTGAAGGGCTCGATGTCGATCTCGCCGAAGGCTCCGGCGCGCAAACGGTTCTGAAATTGCTTGCCGGCGGCAACGAGAAGTTCGGCTATGGACCGGCGGTTTCGGCCGCTCAGGCCATCAGCCAGGGATTGCCGGTCAAGGTGGTCGCACTCTATCAAACCAGAGCTCCCATGGGTGTGATCTCGTTCCCGGACGTGCCGCTTAGGACTCCCAAGGATCTGGAAGGCAAAAAGCTTGCCATCTCGGTCGGCGAAACATTCGGTGACATGCTCGGCCCCTTCTGCCGGATCAATCACATCGATATTGACAAGATCCAGCGTATCCAGATGGACGCCTCAGCGCGCAGCACGCAATTCCTCACCCGCAAGATCGACGTCATGTCGGTCTATCTCAGCAACGAATTGCCGCAGCTGGAAAAAAGGGTGGGCGTCAAATTCAACCTGCTAAGCGTCTCTGACTTCGGCCTCAATCTGCTCGGAGCCTCCATGATCGTCGCAAATGCATTCGCCGAGCAGAATCCGGAAACGGTCAAGAAGCTGCTGCGCGCGAGCGCCAAAGGATACCGGGATTCCATGGCGGCTCCGAAAGAAGCTGCCAGGCTCATGGCCAAATACATGAAGGTGCCCGAAGATCCCGATGTGCTGGAACAGCAGGTCGCAGCAACAGTCGTGTCGACCAACGCGCCGCAAGGAAAGCCACTCGGCTGGCAAGACAGCGTGGATTGGCAATCGAACCTTTCGCTCCTGAAAGAGACCGGTGGCATCGCCGAGCTGAAGGATCTGGGCGCGTATTACTCCAACGACTATCTGCAATGACCGCCGTCCCGGAGGCGGCGTATCCGCTTGCGACATCCCGTCCACTCGCCGGGTGGATCAATCGCAACGGTCCAGTGCTGGCGGTTTTCGCAGCGATCTTTGCGCTGTGGGAGATCGCCGTGCGTGCGCTCAGCATTCCCGACTACATCCTCCCCAGCCCGTCCGTCATCGCCATCAAGATCATCTCCACCTGGCAGCTCCTGCTCTTGAACGCCTTTGTCACTTTGCAAGAGATCCTGCTGGGATTTGGATTGAGCGTGCTCATCGCGATCCCGCTCGCCGTCGCCGTCGTCTATTCCGGCGTTTTCGAACGCGTCGCCTTCCCGTTCATGGTTTCGCTGCAGACCATTCCGAAAGTGGCGCTTGCGCCCATCCTGGTGATGTGGCTGGGCTACGGAATCTTGCCGAAGGTGATGGTCGCATTCCTGATCTCGTTCTTTCCGATCGTCATCAGTTCCGTGATCGGCATGCGCTCGGCCGAGCGGGAGATGATCTACCTCGTGCAGTCCATGGGCGCGGGCGAGCTTACAACTTTTCTCAAGATCAGATTGCCGAAGGCACTGCCCTCGATTTTCGGCGGCCTTAAGGTCGGGATGGGACAGGCGGTGGTGGGGGCAACCGTTGGCGAATTCATTGCGGCCGAGCATGGCCTTGGCTATCTGCAGCTCATCTCCCAGGTTCGCCTGGACACGCCGCTCTTGTTCGCCGCCGTGGTCGTGCTGTCCCTTCTCGGCGTGCTTCTGTTCAACGCGGTTGCATGGATCGAGCGGCTTGCCTTGCCGTGGAGCAAGGTCGCGACCCAAGCAACCGAATAGCAGGGTGCCAACTCGGGTGCCCTGGACCCCACCCGACCGCCTTCGGCGGCCACCCTCCCCTTTCAGGGGAGGGAGCGCTGGTGTCCCCATCGCCTTGCGTGCGGTGACAAAGCGCTACAAGACGGCGCGGGGCGGCGAAGTCCAGGCGCTGAGCGAACTCGACCTGTCCATCGAGGCCGGCGCATTCGTCTCCATCGTGGGGCCGAGCGGGTGCGGAAAGAGCACCTTGCTGATGCTGGTTTCCGGGCTCATCCCGCCGACCACCGGTGCAATCCGCGTCGGGGATCGACCGGTCAAGGGCGTCGTCGATAATGTCGCCATCGTCTTTCAGCGCGACGTTCTCCTCGACTGGCGCACCGTGCTCGGCAATGTGCTGCTGCCGGTCGAGATCAAGAAGCTCGATCCATCCATCCATCGTGCGAAGGCACACGAGCTTCTGCGCTCGGTCGGGCTTGCCGAATTCGAGGAGAAATATCCGGGCGAGCTGTCCGGCGGAATGCGCCAGCGCGTGGCGATCTGCCGCGCGCTGGTACAGGACCCCGGTCTCCTCCTGATGGACGAGCCGTTCGGTGCGCTGGACGCCCTCACCCGCGAGCAGATGAATCTTGATTTGCAGCGGATGTGGTTGCGCGACCGCAATACCGTGCTGTTTATCACCCACAGCATCGAGGAAGCGGTTCTCCTCTCCGACCGTGTCGTCGTGATGTCCCCACGTCCGGGCCGGATCGCCGACGTCGTGAACAACGATTTGCCGCGCCCGCGCGGCGCTCACACCCGCAGCGAAGCGGGCTTCGTCGAGCATGTCGAGCGAATCCGGCAGCACTTTCTGGCGCTCGGGGTGCTGTCGGAGACATGACGATCGGGATTTTTTCTCCAAGCCCTGCCATTGTCATGCCCGCGAAAGCGGGCACCCAGTAAACACTGGCGATGCGGCTTGCTCTCTGCTCGACTGGCCAATCACGGCACGACAGCCAGCGCGGTGAGTACTGGGTCGCCCGCTTTTCGCGGGCGATGACCCTACAGGTTTCTGAGGTCAAACGATCCGGCAGCCGTGCTTGAACACGACGCGTCCATCGGGGCGGCGCGCCAGCGCATCATCAAATGACGTGGCCGGGATGAGCACGAGATCGCCAGGCATCCCCTCCCTGAGCAATGCACAGCCGCCGCACATCGCGCTCACCAATTCCGATGTGTCGTCGAGATGCGCCGTGATGGCAGCGAGCCGGGCGGTCTCCAGCATGTCGCCGTTGCCAAACGGAAAGAACCAGTCGCGCACATTGTCGGTCCCCAGGCGAATCTTCACCCCGGCGGCGATAAGCTCACGCACCAGCGTTATGCCCCGACGGCGCGGCGTCGCTTGGCTGCGGTCCTGGAGGAGAAGGTTGCTCTCGGGCAGCACAATGACCGTGATCTGCGAGTGCGCCATTTTGTCGATCAGCGCCTTTGCGGAGCTCTCGTCCAGGGCGGCAAGCGCGCAAAGATGGCTGAAGCTCACGCGCCCCTGCATGCCCCGCGCGATCACTGCATCGGCCGCCATCGGCGCGAGCATCCGGCCGGGCTCGAGGTGCTCATCGATATGCAGATCAACCGGTAAGCCGTGCCGCTCCGCCAGAGTAAGCAACGCGTCAAGCGCGCGCTTTGGCTCGGCACTGGAATTGAGGCTTGCGCCAAGCAGGTCCGGCTTGAGCTCGACCGCATGCTTGAGACGGCGCAGCCCGTCGGGCTCTGCGAGATCATTGCGTGCTGTCGCAAATGCGATGATCTCAACGTCGAGCCGGTCCGCGACAGCGCGCTTTGCGCTCAGCACGCCCTGCATGGATCGCAACTCGACGACCGCGTCCACGTCCGTGTGGGTACGCACGCGCGTTACGCCGTGCGCGATGGAATGTTCGAAGAACCGTGTTGCCCGCATCTGCACGTCTGCGGCCGTGAAGGTGGCGCGCGCCTTTGCCGCGGCCGCAACCGCATCGGCCAGCGACGCCGGACGGAAGGATTCCGCCGCGAAGGCGCGATCCGCGTGGGCGTGCAAGTTGACGAGCCCGGGCAATCCAACCCAGCGGGGATCACCTCCGATCCAGGGCTCGACCGCGGCAACGGCGCCGCCGCGCAGCGTCAAAGTGTAGATACCCGCCCTTCCAGGCAGCACCACGGCGCCGAGCGTGACCTCGTGCGAGTCCGTCATATGGACAACCGAGTTCACATGCGCGGCACAACTTCAATACCCCTGCGGACCAAATACTTCGATCCCGAACCGGCGCTCCAGAGCACGGCCAAAGCGGTACTTCATCTCAGCTCCCTCATAGGTCATGGGCGGCGTGCGCAGAAAGGAGCCTTCCGGCTCGACCCGCAGAACCGTGAATGATGGGCCGTCCTCCGCTGCAATAGCGGGCAACTGTTGTTCGAGCTCAGCGAGGGAGCCGATGCTACGGGCACGCGCAAATCCCGCTGCCCGCGCGATCGCGGCGTAATCAGTGCGCCCGTCATTCACCACCGGCAGCGCGCCGACGGTCTGGTAGACCCCGTTGGCAACCACGAAATGCTTGAGGTTACGCGCCGCCTGGGATGCTTCCGTGAGCAGACAGCCGAGGTTCATGCACAAAGAGCCATCTGCATTGATCAGCCACACCGTCGCCTGCGGAAGCGACAGCGCAAGGCCCAGCGCAAAGCTTGCTGCAAACCCCATGGCGCCGTGCATGTAGAAGCTGTCTTCGCTTTTGGTCGCGGCCCACCATTCATTGG
>CATPCO010000722.1 GCA_955652925.1 uncultured Xanthobacteraceae bacterium
AGCTAAAAGAATTCGCTTCTTCCAGGGCAAGTCGGCGCCGGATTCAATTGTGTGCGCAACCTGTTGCACGAATGTCGCAGTGCGGTCGGAGACCCAGGCAAAACTGGCCCATTTCGGCGCAAAATCGCAGTCTCGCAGCGCGAGGAGCGAACAGCGATTGGAACTTTTAACCTTTTGTTGATGATGCCGCAGGCCTGTCGCTCACGTGCTCGCGAGACGGCTCGAATGTCACGATAGGACTCCATTTCCTGCGCATTTCGGCCGCACTCGCGCGCCATCCCGTCGCCGCCCAAATCAGTCGAACGTGGACTGAGAAACACAATAAGTTCCATGGAGCCAAAATGACAAAGAAGACAACCAAACCCTCCAAACAGAACACCCCTCGCGAGGAACAGGCCCTCGACGCCCGTTATGGGGAGATCGGAATCTCGGCGGTGGCCGCCGCGCTCAAGTTCAAGAGCGAAAGCAAGAACCCCGCTTACGCCCCGGTGGTGCCCGAGCTGGACGAGGACCGCATCGCCGAAATGGCCGCGTGATCTGACGGCTTTGTAGCCGGCATGAGCCTGTCGCCCGCATGAGCGCAGCCGCCTTTGCCAAGGCTTCGGCGGCCTCACTCACATAACCCGTCGAAGCTTTAGCGGAGACGGGCGACATGCGGTGAGCGAACCCGGATCTCGCTTCGCTCATCCGGGCTACGGTTGGGTCGAGCGGTTAGCGAGACCCCACACCGGCGCGTTGAGTCTCGCGAAGAGCTCGACCCAACCTACCATCCGCGGGACATGACGACGGCGAAAGGGTTGTATAAAGACAGACATTGAGGCGCACTTGATAGACTGATCGCGGCGATTCGGTCGAATTGCCCGGTCAGACAAATTGCCGCGGAGGGGTCATGCTGTGGGTCTACGTTCCGCGCGGCACCACGCTTGACCGGATCGCAGTCGAGACCGGGGGCAACCCGCCCGAAAGCTCGGTGTGGTTCGACCTGGTCAATCCCAATCTGCAGGAAGACAAGCTCGTGGAGCAAAAGGTCGGCATCGCCGTGCCGACCCGCGAGGAGATGCAGGAGATCGAGGTCACCAGCCGTCTCTATGTGGAGAATGGGGCGCGCTACATGACCGCAACGTTGATGTGTCAGTCCGACACCGAGGCACCGAAAACGACCCCGGTCACTTTCATCCTCTCCGGACACCGGCTGATCACGGTGCGCTACGACGAGCCGCGTCCGTTCATGATGGTCGGCAACAAGCTCGCCCGGGTATGCCCGCCGGCAGTGAACGGAGAATCGGTGCTCATGGACCTCCTGGATGCGGTCATCGATCGCACCGCCGACATCCTGGAGCGCGTCGGCGCGGAGGTCGACCAGATCTCGCACGATATCTTCGAGCCGGAGGAGCGCGCCGATCGCACCAGAAGCTATAACGAGATCCTGCGTGCCATCGGCCGAAAAGGCGATCTCGCTTCGAAGGTGCGCGAGAGCCTCGTCTCCATCGGCCGCCTGCTGCTGTACCTTGCGCACGAAGCCGACAGCATGCGCTGGGCGAAAGAGCAGCGCGCTCAGCTGCGCGGCATGCAGCGCGACGTGCATTCCTTATCCGACCACGCCGCCTATCTTTCCAACAAGATCCAGTTCCTGCTCGACGCCATGCTCGGCGTCGTGACCATCGAGCAGAACAACGTGATCAAGATTTTTTCCGTGGCGGCCGTTGCCCTCATGCCGCCCACGCTGATTGCGTCTATCTACGGCATGAACTTCAGGCATATGCCGGAACTCGACTGGTTCTTCGGCTACCCGATTGCAATTGTGATGATGGTGCTCGCAGCGGCGCTGCCGTACTATGTCTTCAAATGGAAAAAGTGGCTGTGATGTAGGCTACAGCTTACACGTGCTGGCCGCCGTTGATGTGGATCTCGGCGCCGTTCACGTAAGAGGACGTCTCGGTGCACAGCACGTAGATGATCTTGGCCACCTCGTCCGGGGTGCCGAGCCG
This sequence comes from uncultured Xanthobacteraceae bacterium, assembly GCA_955652925.1. Classification (GTDB taxonomy): domain Bacteria; phylum Pseudomonadota; class Alphaproteobacteria; order Rhizobiales; family Xanthobacteraceae; genus VAZQ01. The sequence continues at coordinate 1,989 of CATPCO010000722.1, forward strand.
GTGCAGCGGGATTTGATGCGCCACGATTTCTTCGGTCCCCGGTGACAGAATGGCGGTGTCGATCTCGCCCGGGGCAATCGCGTTGACGCGAATCCCGAGCGGCCCGAAATCGGCTGCCATTTCCCGGGTCAGCGCGGCAAGCGCGGCCTTCGATGTAGCATAGGCGGCGCCGGCGAACGGATGCACCCGTGAGCCTGCGATAGAAGTTACGTTGACCACCGAGCCTTTGGCGGCCTTGAGCTCGTCGAGGAGTCCGCGCGCCAGCATGATCGGCGCAAGGAAATTTACCCGAAAGACGTGGTCCCATACGTCGAGCGTGGTGTCGATGGAGGAGAGGCGTTTGCCGGCTTGCGCCTTCGGGGAGATCGCCGCGTTGTTGACGAGCGCGTTGAGCTCGTGGTCATCGAGCCGCCGCTTGATCTCTGCGATCGCCTGGCGCGTGCGCTCGGGATCGGCAAGATCGACCTGGATGTGGTCCTCGGGTCCCATCTCCCATGGGCAGTTTTCTGGAAACGCGTGGCGCGAGCAGGTAATCACGCGCCAGCCGGCGGCGGAGAAGCGCTTGACGGTCGCATGCCCAATGCCGCGGCTCGCTCCCGTAAGAAGGAGCGTGCGGCGCTGCTGATTGGACGTGGGCATGTGCTGGAAGCCTTCTCGCGTTATGGATAGAGCCGCGTTTTGCGCCAGGGCTGATCCAGGGTGTCGCGACAAAACTCGACCCGGTCATGCAGCCGAAACGGCCGATCGTGCCAAAATTCCATGATCAGGGGTAACAGCCGATAGCCGGTCCAATATGGCGGCCGCGGAACGGCGCCAAGCGCGAATTTCGCGGTCTGCCATGCAATTGCGCGCTCGAATGCATGGCGGCTTTCAAGCGGCGCAGACTGCTTGCTCGCCCAGGCGCCGATCTGGGCAAGACGCGGGCGGCTGGCAAAATAGATATCCGCCTCGGCATCATCCACCCTGGTCACCGGTCCCCGCAGTCGAACTTGCCGGTTGAGCGATTTCCAGTGAAACATCAACGCGCCCCGGTGGGTGGCATCCAACTCCCGCCCTTTTTGGCTGTCCACATTGGTGTAGAATACGAACCCCCGCTCGTCGAAGCCCTTCATCAGCACCATGCGAACATTCGGCAGGCCGTCGGCATCGACGGTGGCGAGCGACATGGCGGTCGGATCGCGCGGCTCGCTGCGGCTCGCCTCCTCAAACCAGGCGGCAAACAGCCGCAGCGGCTCATCAGCCTCGGTGAAATCACCACTCGTTAACCAGCCGGGGTGTTCTATCGGAGCTGATTCTGACATGCTGCGGAGTGCCCAAGTGGCGGCATTGGGGCCAACTGTCCAATCGAGACGCCTCGTTTATAGAGGAATGCCGTTTCGAAGGCACGCCGTGGCCGGGCGTTTCGCTGCGGGGGCCTTCTGCGTCGTGCTTGCACTTGGCCTGGGTGGGTGCAGCTTCTCCTATCAGCTCGATAACTTGTTCGCGAAGCGGGATGAGGAGAAGTCGGACCAAACGGCGTCACTGCGGAGTCGGAGGCCAAAGAGCGCCACGGACGCGCTCGCTCAGGTCGACTGGGTCTTTGCCCGCGCCGCCGTCACCGAAGTGCTCGACAAGGGCGGCAACCATGTGAGCGCGCCCTGGGAAAATCCCGGCACTGGCGCGCGCGGGACGGTGACCCCGCTTGCCTCGGCCTACACGCGCGAGGGCACCACTTGCCGCGATTTCCTCGCAAGCTACGTGAAGAACGGCAGCGAGTCGTGGCTTGAAGGCTCGGCCTGCCGGGCCGGGCGCGGCAACTGGGAAGTGCGCGATCTGCGGCCCCGGAAGAATACCTGATTGTTGCAGCAGCCTTTTCTGCTCCCCACATTAGACGGGCGTGGGGAGCGCTTGCCGAATTGAGGTGCGCCGACCCGGTTTGGAGGGATTGAAGATGCGCGACCCCTATGACGTCCTCGGGGTGTCGAAGGGCGCGAGTGCCGCGGAAATCAAGAACGCGTTCCGCAAACAGGCGAAGCGCCTGCATCCCGACGCCAACAAACATGACCCCCGCGCGGCCGCGCGTTTTTCAGAGCTCAACGCGGCCTATGAAATTCTGGGCGAAGAGAGCAAGCGCCGGGCCTATGACCGCGGCGAGATTGACGCCGAGGGCAAGCCCCGCTTCCAGGGGTTCGAAGGGTTTGGCGCCGGGCGGGGGTTTGGCCGAGGTGGCGGTGCTGAGAGTTTCACCTGGGGCAGTGACGGTGTGCGGCGAGGCAGCGGTGGCGACTTCAGCGGCTTTGGCGCCTTTGAGGATATTCTCAAAGGCGCCTTTGGCGGCGGCTTCGCGCGTGGTGGGTTTGGCGGATCGCGCCCTGGTGCAGGCCGGAGTTTTTTCGAGGACGACGATGGCGGGCAGGGCGGCTTCGGCGGCCAAGGCGGCGACGTCACGGCTTTGCTGACCATCACGCTTGCGGAAGCAGCGCACGGCACAAAGAAACGCGTGCAGTTGCCGACCGGGCGCGAAATCGAGGTCAAGATTCCGTCCGGCCTCTCCGACGGCCAGCAGATCCGGTTGAAAGGGCAAGGCGCAACCGGCTCCCGTGGCCGCGCCGGGGACCTCCTGATCACGGTCTCCATTGCTCCGCATCCCCTGTTCAAACGCGAGGGGGCCGATCTGCGGCTCGAGCTTCCGATTGCGCTCTATGAAGCTGTGCTTGGTGCCAAGGTGCGCGTGCCCACGCTGGACGGAGCGGTCGAGCTCGCAATACCGTCCGGCACCAATTCGGGGCGCACCTTCCGGCTCAAGGGTCGTGGCTTCCCGGCGCGCGACGGCAGGGGCGACCTGCTTGCGACCGTTCGCGTGATGCTGCCGGAGCGAAGCGATTCTGAGCTCGACGAGCTCATGCGCAAATGGCGCGACCGCAAGCCGTACGATCCGCGCAAAGCGATTGAGTAACGCGCCGCCGCCGCTTCCGCGCGACTGGTTTTTCGCCTATGACGTAAGCCCCCGGCGATGCTGCGCCGGTCCTGCCCCGAAATGGCTTGCGCGCGAGGGATGGAGACTGCAATGCCGAAAAAGTTGCTGACCGGATCGTTTGTCGCGCTCATTACGCCTTTCAACAAGAATGGGTCGGTTGATTTTGGCGCGTTTCAAACGTTGCTGAAATTCCAGGAGGATCACGGTACTTCAGCGGTGCTGATCATGGGCTCGACCGGGGAGACCTCAATGCTCTCGCCCGAGGAGAAACGCGAGATCATCGTAAAAACGGCCAAGATGAAGACGCCGCGCATGCCCATCTTCTTCGGCGCGACCGGCAACAACACGCAAAGCACCATCGAGAATGTGCGCTTCGCCCAGGACAACGGGGCCGACGGCGCGATCCTCGCTGCGCCGGCCTATATCTGCGCGCCCGAGCACGACATCGAAAGCTTCTTCCTCGAAGTTGCGGATGCCACCGATCTGCCGCTCGGCATCTACAACAATCCGCCGCGGGTGAAGAGCGACCTTCATTGCGATCATCTGCTGCGGATCTTCCGCCATCCGAACTATGTGATTCATAAGGAGTCGACCGCGCGCGTGGGTCAGGTGGCGCAGGTGCTCGCCGGCAAACCCGAGGTCTCGGTGATGTGCTGCGACAGCCCCAATCTCGGGCTCGTGGTGCCGACCATGAGCCTCGGCGGGCACGGCACCGCAAACATGACCGGCAATATCGCACCAGCGGAGCTCGCGATCATTTCCACGCCCTGGACGAGCTACCGCGAGGCTGAGAATTTCAGGGACATGTATCTGAAGATGCTTCCGCTCCTGCACTTCACCTACTGCGCGATCAACCCGGTTGCGGTCAAATCGCTCATGCAGGCGCTGGGGCTTCCGGCGGGCGATCTGCGCAAGCCGCTCAGCGGCCTCGACGGCGAAGCGCTCGCCCAGGGCGTTGCCATCGTCAAGGAGCTTCGGCTCGACCAGCGCTACGACTACAAATCCGCCTCCATCTCGGCGGTCGCCGCCTGATGAGCCGCAATATCGCGTAGCGCAGTGGATCTCGGAATTCGCGGGCGCGAGGCGCTTCTTTTCGGCGCAAGCAGGGGGCTGGGCAGGGCCTGCGCGTTTGCGCTCGCTCAGGAAGGCGTCAATGTCACGATCGTTGCGCGCGGGCGCGACGCGCTGGAGAAGACCGGGGCCGAAATTGCGGCTGCAAGCGCGGTCTCGGTGAAAACCGTGGCGGGCGATATCACAACGAAAGAAGGGCGAGCGGCGGCGCTCGCGGCTTGTCCACGGCCGGACATCCTGCTCAACAATGCGGACGGTCCGCTTCCCGGCGATTACCGCGACTGGTCGCGCGACGATTGGATTGCCGCCCTCGATGCCATGATGCTGGCGCCGATCGAGATGATGCGCCTCACCGTCGAGGGCATGATGGATCGCGGGTTCGGCCGCATCATCAACATCGTCTCCCGCAGCGTAAAAATTCCCCAGGCCGAGCTCGGGCTCTCCAATGGAGCGCGCTCGGGGCTCGTGGGCTTCGCCGGCGGTCTTGCACGCCAGACCGTCGCACGCAACGTCACCATCAACAATATCTTGCCGGGAATCTTCGACAGTGGCGCGCAGCACCGGCATGTGCGCGCCCTGGTCGAGACGAGCAGCAGGAGTTTCGATGAGCTTTGGCGCGAGCGCGCTGCGGGCAACCCGGCAGGGCGTTTCGGCCGGCCGGCCGAGCTCGGCGCCTATTGCGCGTTTCTCTGCTCGCAACAGGCCGGATATGTCACCGGGCAGAATCTGCTTATCGACGGTGGAAGCTACCCCGGGACCTATTGAGTAGCCGGGGTGAGCGAAACGATATCCGAAGGACCCATCACATGCGATTAATGACGGCCCTGCCCATTGCATTCTCGCTGATCGCGCCGTTTATCGCGGCGCCGGCAGCGGCGGAGAATTACCCTTCCCGCACCGTCACCGTCGTGGTGCCGTTTCCTCCGGGCGGATCGGTGGACGGCGTCGCGCGCATCCTGGTGCAGAAGCTTAACGAGACCGTGGGGCAGCATTTCATTGTCGAAAATCGCGCTGGAGGAGCATCCGGAACGGTCGGCGCCAACGCGGTCGCCAAGGCCGCTCCCGATGGTTACATGCTCCTCGTTTCGGCCTCCGTTCACGTCATTAATCCGTTCCTCTACAAGAATGTGCCTTATGACGTGTTGAAGGACTTCACACCGGTCATGCTGCTCGCCGACGGTCCCTTGATCGTGAGCACCACGCCGAGCGTGCCGGCCAACAACCTCAAGGATTTTTTTGATCTGGTGCGCAAGGATCCGCAGAAATTCACCTTTGGCGCGACCACGATCGGCTCCGCCAGCCATCTCGCAATCGAGCTGCTCAAGCGCAATGCTGGGCTCGACACGCTCGTCATCTCGTACAAAGGGACAGCGCCAGCGCTCACTGATCTGATGAGCGGGCAGATTCAGCTTCTCGCCGATCCCATGCTGTCATCGCTGCCGCTCGCGCAAGGTGGCAAGATCAAGGCGCTCGGGCTGACCAGCCGCAAACGCGCACCCGCGGCTCCCGAGATACCGACCGTCGAGGAGTCAGGCGTCCAAGGCTTTGAGTTCGTCTCCTGGTACGGCCTGTGGGGCCCGAAGAATTTGCCGGCTGATATCTCAAGCAAGCTGCAAGGCGAAATTGGAAAGCTGCTCGCGCTGCCTGATGTGAAGGAGCGCTTGCGCCTGCTTGGATTCGAGCCGATCGGCATGGGCGCCGATCAATTCGCAACCTACATCCGCGACGAGATGGGGAAATACCAGGCCATCATCAAGGACGC
>CATPCO010000723.1 GCA_955652925.1 uncultured Xanthobacteraceae bacterium
GAATATCGGAGTGAGCCATGCGCGCCAATGACGGCACCAGGACAGCCGCCGAAGTCCTGATCGATGCGCTCGTCATCAACGGCGTGCGGCACGCTTTCTGCGTGCCGGGCGAAAGCTATATCGCCGCGCTCGATGCGTTTTACGATCGCGCTATCGCGCTCACCGTCTGCCGTCACGAAAGCGGCGCCGCCATCATGGCGGAGACCTGCGGCAAGATGACCGGCCAGCCCGGCATCTGCTTCGTCACCCGCGGACCCGGGGCGACGAATGCCTGCGCGGGCATCCATATCGCGCGTCAGGATTCAACCCCGCTCATTCTCTTTGTCGGCCAGATTGCGCGCGAAATGCGCGAGCGCGAGGCCTTTCAGGAGCTCGACTACCGCGCCGTGTTCGGATCCATCGCCAAATGGGCGACCGAGATCGACGATCCCACGCGCATTCCGGAGCTCATCTCGCGCGCGTTTTACACCGCAACCAGCGGCCGGCCGGGGCCGGTCGTGATCGCCTTGCCGGAAGACATGCTTAGCGAGCGCATCAGCGTGCCGGATGCGCCGCCATGCGAGGGCGTCGAGACCTGGCCGGGCGCAAGCGACATGAGCCGCCTGCAGAAGCTGCTCTGGGCCGCCAAGCGCCCGGTCGTGCTCCTTGGTGGAAGCCGATGGTCGGCGGCTGCAGCCGCCGCGGTCGAGCGTTTTGCCCAGCGTTTCGCGCTGCCGGTCGCCACCACGTTCCGGCGCGCCCATCTCTTCCATCCCGCCCATTGCTGCTACGCCGGCGATCTCGGCATTGGCCCCAATCCCAAGCTCCTGGCGCGGGTGAAAGGCGCCGATCTCATTGTGCTGATTGGAGGCCGGCTGGGCGAGCAGCCCTCGCAGGCTTACACGCTCCTCGATATTCCCGCGCCGCGCCAGACGCTTGTGCATGTCTATCCGGGAGCAGAGGAGCTTGGCCGCGTCTACCGGCCGCATCTTGCCATCAACGCAACGCCCACCGCCTTTGCTGCCGCGCTCGAAGGCGTCGAGCCGCCCGCGGTGTTGCCGTGGCGCGAGGAGACTGCGATCGCGCACGCCGACTTTCTCGCCTGGACCGACAAACCGACGCCGGTGCCCGGCGCAGTCAATCTCGGCGAGATCATTGCCGGGCTGCGTGAGAAAATTCCCGCCGATGCCGTGATCTGCAACGGCGCCGGCAATTTCTCGGTCTGGGTGCACCGCTATTGGCGCTATGGCGGCTACGGCACCCAGCTTGCACCGATCTCGGGGTCCATGGGGTACGGCGTCCCGGCCGCGGTCGGGATGAAGCGTCTTGCGCCCGGGCGAACGGTGATCGCATTTGCCGGCGATGGCGATTTCCTCATGACCGGACAGGAATTTGCAACGGCCGTGCAGTACGACCTTCCTGTCATCATCGTGGTGGTGGACAATGCCATGTACGGCACCATCCGCATGCATCAGGAGCGCCATTATCCCGGCCGCGTCGTTGCAACAGGATTAGTCAATCCCGATTTCGCAGCCTACGCCCGCGCCTTCGGCGGCTTTGGGGCGACGGTGGAGAAGACCGCGGATTTTTTCCCCGCCTTCGAAGCTGCGCGCAAATCGGGCAAGCCGGCGATCCTGCATGTGAAGGTTGATCCGGAAGCGCTCACGCCCGCAATGTCGCTTTCGGCCATTCGCGAGAAGGCGCAGGCGGGTGGGTAATCGGCGCAAGTGATTCGAATTGAAACACTCCTACTCGCGCGCTCGCGGCAACGGCGCATAAAGTCAAATTGCCGTCCTTTCCAGCCCGCAATGGTGCTGCATTTTAGAACTAATAGTACGCACAACGATCATCTGCTCATCCGCTTGCATATTTGATGTTTACTTGTGTGGCCGAAACGCGTTCGAGCGGCGCACGCGCTGCTCGGCGCGTCCGCGCGGGCGCCGGTTTACAAATAGTAAAGCGCCTCATCCTCCTCATCGCCATGGCGCTGGTTGGCGGGCCAACCAGCGCTGCCGAGAAGACCGAGCATCCGATTACGTACGTGTACGTCCTGCTCGGCGGCCTCGCGGGGGCGGATGGATATGTCGACTCGAATGGGTTGCTGCTGCTCGCGGGGCGGATCGCGAATATCCCAAATACATGGGTGGAAATCTACCCCTGGCGAGACTGGGTCACCGCCGCGAACCGCGTGTGGGCGCGCTCGAGCAAAGACGCGAGGGTGGCGGTAGTGGGATATTCGGGAGGCGGATCGCGAGCGACCTGGCTCGCAAACAGCGTGCTGCACAAGAGCATTGATCTGATCGTGACCTACGACCCGAGCCCGAAATGGCAGATGCAGAACCTGCCTCCGAACGTGAAGAAGGCGATCACCTTTGAGAACCAGATCCCGTTCATCCTAGGTCTCGGGGGCGGCGAATTGACCGGGCCGAACGTGCAGCACTTCTTGATTCGGGAGGAGCACCTCCTCGTGCAATTCGACGAGCGGTTGCACCAGATCACCTTACAGGCGATCGAGGATCTGGCGAAGTGAGCAGTCTAAACGATCCCTCCCACCTAGACTGCGCCCGTCGCCGTCCTCAGGCTAGCAGATTCCATGATGAGAGCATCCCAACTATCGGGTGGTCGGCGCTTGCGAAGCAATGAGTTGAAACGATTCGCTTCAAGAGCTTGGTCTTGGGATGTTGTTTGTAGCCTTTGCGATCAGCTGTGCGCAGTCGTTCTACTTCTGCTACGAGCGCGTCGAACGTCTCACTGAAGGCAGGATGGACGAAGAGCTTCCAACCGGATTTGGATTTGTCCGGCACCGTCACAGCGTTACGTCATCTGGAAGTGCGACATCGTCCCGCACTTTCGTGCCCTTCGTCAGCTCGCGCGCCTTCTTGATTCGCGTCTCGGCGAGCGGCCTCACCCGTTCCGGCGTCCGCGAAATGTCAGCCGAGAGAAAACTCAAGAACGCGGCCATGACAGGATCGGCCTCAGCTTCGACCGGCGCCTCGCCTACCACCGAGACAAGCATGGTTCCCGGCCCGATGACATGAGCATGGACCTTGCTCTTTTGCCGGAATTCCGGATGCGATTTAGACAATGCCTTTTCCAGGCGGATGGCCTCGGACTTGCCGGTGGTCGTGATAGTGCCTGTATACGTGCTCATCTGCCAAAAAACTCCCTTCGGTACGTACATTAATACGTACCAAGCGCCCATTTCAGTGCCCCCGCGGACGTCGTCACCCGTCACTCCTTGCGCCGCTGCCCGCGATGCCGGCGTTCGAATCAACGCCGGTTTGGGGGATTGCGCTGCTTTGGACGGGGCTTAAGCACTGCCCCTCGCCGCCTTCATTATGCGCGCGCACCGGCGTGAGTTTGCGCGACTTGGGGGCGGCGCGCGCCCGCGCGCCTCAAAGCGCCCGCGCGCGCGATCCCCTCAGGTGGCGGTCTTCTTGAGCCGGATCGAGCCCGGGGGCACCATGGTGGTGACCCTTGCTGCCCAGGCCACTTGCGTGTCCTTCATGGTCTCGCCCGATTGCGGGATGAGGTTGAAGTGCCCTTCGGTCGCGCCGGGCTCGATCTGGCGCAGGAGCACGCGGCCGTCTTTGAGCGCAACCACGCAAAGAAAGCCGAGGAGGTCGGGGGTCGGGGGGTCGCGCGGCTCGTCGTGGAAGACCAGCCAGCGGTTGAAATAGGGGCCAAGGCTGGTGTCCTTGACCTCGAAGATTTGCGAGATATCGTGCGGGATTTCGGGCAGCTCGACCTCATCCAGGTTGCCCTGCGACACGGCGTAATAGTGCGCCTCGCCGCCCGCGCCGACATAGCCCACGACCGGCACGGTGGGCTTCTTCGGCGCCTCGTGGTCCGGGAACGAAAGATCCTCGGGCGCGATGCGGCGTCCCGTGAGCAGCCATTCCGGGCTGACCCCGAAACGGCGGGCGTAGCGTTTGGCCTCCTCCGGCCCGTAATCGCGCCCACCCGGCAATTCGGCGCGCTCATGCGCCCCGTAGGTCGAGATCGGCACGTGCAGGGCGAAGGCCGCAGCCCGCCCCGACCTGAACTTTTTCCTGCGTGCGGCGCGTAGCCGCTCTCCACGCGTGCTTGCCATGGTTTCTAGCTACTTTTAGTGGTTGACATGGCAAGCGGCAGGGGCCGGGCGGGGGCTGTTTCTTGAAATGAACTCGGGCTTGCGGAATGTAACGAGACAAGGTCCTCGGCGCACCAAAACCGATTCCTCTACTCTCTGTTTATCATATGAGTGTAGCATCAGGCCAACGGAATGGCGAATTAAACCCGTCGAGCCTGCATAGGCACCGGGTCAACTGCCTCCGTCTCTCCTCATCCAACGCCATCATGAAGGAGGTTGTGCGCCACCGCGGCGATCACCTGTCTGCCGTCGCGCGAGGAGCTCAACGGCGCCTATGCCGAGCTGCGCGCGCATCGATCAACCACGAACCGGAGCTCAAGGGCCGGATCGCCCAAGCCTTGTTGGAGATGGACCATGTTCCCCGCGCGTGAGTTTGCGTATCGGCTCGACCCGGCGCTGTGGGTCAGGTAGCGCTCAACGCGCGGGCGGGTTTGTGGCGAGCTTACATGAAGTGGCGCGGGCGGCGGCGGGGCTCACGCACATGGCTGGCGATCCACGCCAGCACGAAAGCGTCCACCTCTGGCGATTTGCGGATCCTTGCCCATTCCGACGCCGAGAGAAAGCCCGCGCGCAGGCGCACGACAATGGGCGAGTTCCTGATCGCGGCGATCAGGGCTCGCAACCTGCCGGTGGATGCAATCCGGCAACCCATTGACGCTCTCCCGCCCCTTCTTTTGGGGCCTTCTGACTGGATAGGAACCGATCAACCCGTAAAGGGAACGCCGGCCGGGACCGGCAGGTTCCTCCCAACCACAATAATAGTCGCGGCTGGGTGCCTTCCGGTTCGAATCATATTGGCCGGAAAGCACGTTCGGGTGACGGCGGGGATGGGGCGAAGTTGCGGCGCTGCCAAAAGCGCTGAAATCCCAACGGTTAACTGCGGGGAAGGAGACGCGGTAGAGTTGGCGGTGTTCGGCCTGGTGGCGAGTGCGCTGCGAAAGGCTCACCTAATCGATAACGCCCGAGCTTCTGGCCGTCGCAGGCGCAGCCCATTATATTGGGCGTTGCAATCCCGCATCATGGCTTCAGGCGACGGAGGTGGAGTGATGGCTCTCGCAATCAATGATACTGCGCCGGATTTCGAGGCCGAGACAACCGAAGGCAAGATTCGCTTTCACGATTGGATCGGCAACAATTGGGTCGTGCTTTTTTCCCATCCCAAGGACTTCACCCCGGTGTGCACGACCGAGCTCGGCTACATGGCCAAGATCAAGCCCGAATTCGACAAACGCGGGGTCAAGATCATCGGCCTGTCGGTCGACCCGGTCGATCACCATGGCCGCTGGGCCAATGACATCAAGGAAACACAAGGCTTCGCGCCCAACTACCCCATCATCGCCGATAGCGATTTCAACGTATCCAAGCTCTACGGGATGCTGCCTGCCGCCGTTTCCGGCGATCCAACCAAACGTACGCCTGCCGACAATCAAACCGTGCGCAACGTCTTCGTCATTGGACCGGACAAGAAAATCAAGCTGATCCTCGTTTATCCCATGACGACCGGACGCAATTTCGATGAAGTGCTGCGCGTCATCGATTCGCTTCAGCTGACCGCCAAGCACAAGGTTGCGACCCCCGTGAACTGGAAGCCGGGCGAGGATGTCATCATTGCGGGATCGGTTTCCGACGAGGATGCCAAGAAGCAGTATCCGCAGGGCTGGAAGGCGCCGAGGCCGTACATTCGCATCGTGCCGCAACCAAGGACGTGACGGCGGCACCTCGACGCACGTGAATGCGCCCTCGCCCCGCGCAAGCGGGGAGCGGGCGCAAAAAGTACGTTCAAGCCGCCGCGGCGGATTTGCCGATTGCGGCGTTCACGCGCGGCATGACCTCCTCCGCCATCAGCTGCATGGAGCGTTTGTTGAGCGCGGGATCGACCCAGTCCATGCCGGCATAGACCAACTCCCCGAAATCGCCGGTTTCCTCGCGTAACGCGAGAATGCGATCGACAACCCTGTTCACGCTGCCGTAGATCACGCAATGGTCGAGCACGTAATCAAGCGTAATCTCGTCGTCGGGCTGATCCTTGTACGACTTGAAAACATAGAGCCGCTTGCCGCGCTTCATCTTTGCGCGCATCTGATGAAAGTAGAACCGGTAGGGGCTGTTCTCGTCGTAGCGGCCATAGCGCGCGGCGATCTTGTCGTCGTCGTGAACGAATATCGCGCGCGCCACGCGCCAATCCGCTATCTTTGCTTCGGCGCCAGCCTCGGCCTTGCCTTTGCAGTAATTCTCCCAATGGGATTTGAGATGCTGCGAGAGCAGGAAATTGGCGGAGAGGGGATGAAAGTCGCGCTTTCCCATCAGCACCACGCCGGGAGAGAATGGCGCTACGACGGTGCCGACAATCTCCGGCCGTGGCTTCTGATAGGGCTTGCCCATATAGCCGACGCCGAGATCCAGCGTCATGGTGCGCGCGGTTGAAACCTTGTAGCGGTTGCCCGGCAAGTCGATGTTGTAAGGGGGCTCGCCTTCCCAGATCGCAAGAATGACATCGATTGCCTCGGCAAACATCTTGTTGCGATCTTCCTCGAGTATGCCGAGCGCTTCGGCGTCCGAGGTGAGCGCGCCGGGGCTCACGCCCAGGATGAAACGGCCCTGCGCCAGATGATCGAACATCGCCGCCTGCACAGCGATGAGAACGGGATGCATGTGGGAAAGATTCGCGGTGCCGGTCGCGAGCCTGATCTGCCTGGTCTCGGGGATGAGGGAGGCCTGGAACATCATGCTGTTGGTGATGTTCTCGCAAGCGTCGGTGAGGTGCTCACCCATGAAGGCGTCGTAAAACCCGAGCTTATCGGCGAGAATAATGGCCGCGCGATCCTCCTGCAGCGTCTGTGCCCAGTCCCGATGCATGGGATGCACCGGCATGGTGAAATAGCCCAGTCTCATCTGCTCCCGGCCTTTGCTCGTGCGAGAACGCACCGAAAATATAGCGTTTTGTGAACACAATAGCGCAGTGCGTCAACAGGACGGCCGCATGCCTGATATTTCCCGTCGTGACTTTCTCAACGGCATGGCGCTCACCGTTGCAGCAGGCCTCACCCCTGCTGCCCAGCTCGCGGCCGAGCCGGCACGCTACCCGCCTGCGCTCACCGGGTTGCGCGGCCAACATCCGGGGTCCTTCGAAGTGGCACACGAGATTGGCCGCGCGGGCAAACGTTATCCCGTTGACAGTCTGGCCATCGAGGAAGCTTACGACCTCGTCGTGGTCGGCGGCGGGATCAGTGGTCTCGCCGCTGCCTGGTTCTTTCGCCGAGCAGCCGGCGCCGATGCGCGCATCCTCGTCCTCGACAATCATGATGATTTCGGCGGTCACGCCAAGCGCAACGAATTCACGCTCGATGGACGCCTGATCATCGGCTACGGCGGCAGCCAGTCGATCCAGTCCCCCAGGACGCTTTACAGCGATGTGGCCAAGGGTCTTCTCGCTGAGCTTGGTGTAGAGGTCGCGCGCTTTGAGAGTGCTTTCGATCGCAACCTTTATCAGTCACTCGCGCTCGCGCGCGGCATCTTCTTCAGCCGCGAGGCATTCGGACGCGACGCGCTCGTTCCCGCCGACGTTCTGGCAGTGCCGGGCAACGCCGCTGCGGTCGTGGACGCGAATCGGCGTGCCGAAGCGATCGCAAAAATTCCGATTTCACAGGTGAGCAAAGCACAGCTGCTTGCGCTTTATGATAGCGGACGCGATCCGCTCGCCGGCCGGTCTGTTCCGGAAAAGCTCAATCTGCTCAAGACCACCAGCTACCGCGACTATCTCACCAAGGTCTGCGGCTGCAGCGAGGAAGTGGCGAACTGTTTTCAAGGCCGCATGCTCGGCTTCTTCGCGCTCGCGGCCGATGCCGTTCCGGCGGCAGATTTACGGGAGTTCGGCTATCCCGGTTTCGCCGGCCTCGGCCTGCCCGTCGAGGAGCACCCGGAGTGGAAGGAGCCCTATATCTATCACTTCCCTGACGGCAACGCCGCGCTTGCCCGCCTGCTTGTGCGTGCATTGGTCCCAGTTGCTGCATCGGGCGGCAGCATGGATGATGTTGTGCTTGCCCGGTTTGATTACGACGAGCTCGATCGCCTCGGCCAAAGCATCCGCATCCGTCTCGATTCGACCTGCATCGATGTCCGCGAGGCGGGCGACCGCGTGCTCGTGAGCTATGTTCGCGCCGGCGTGGCGCAGCGGGTCGAGGCGAAACACGTTGTACTTGCGTGTTATCATATGATGATCCCGCACATCGCCCCGGATCTGCCGGGCGCACAACGGCGAGCGCTCGCGCAGAACGTCAAGGCGCCGCTGGTTTACACCAATGTGCTCGTTCGCAACTGGCAACCGTGGGTCAACCTAAAGGTCTTTGATATTTCCGCGCCCATGTCGTTTCACAGCCGCGTCGCGCTCGACTTTCCGGTGAGTCTCGGCGGATACCGCTGCGCACAGGATCCCAGCGAGCCGATCCTGCTTCATC
>CATPCO010000724.1 GCA_955652925.1 uncultured Xanthobacteraceae bacterium
CGAGGCCGTGCTCAAGGATACCAAGCCCATTCAGTTTAAGGAAAACGTCGCGCTGGTCCTAAAGTACTTCGATAAGCTCGCGGAACTCATGCAGGAACAGGGACCTGCGGATTAGAATCCCGTCTATTGCACCAGCGGGGGTGTCGCCATAGTTGGCGAACGACTACCTATACTCGGACATTTTCCTATTCATCTTAATGCTCCAGATCGACTGCTGACGATATCTGGGCAACTGACCTAATCTTCTCGAATTGGTCGCAAATGCTCAGATGGCGCGCCATGATCAAGTTTAAGAGGGCCGGACCTATGAAACTTCCCCGCCGCACATTCTTGCATTTGGCTGCGGGCGCTGTCGCCCCGCCGGCACTGTCGCACATCGCTTGGGCGCAAGCCTATCCGGCACGGCCCGTGCGCGTAATCGTTCCATTTTCGCCAGGAGGTCCGGCGGATGTGCTCGCTCGGATGATCACACAGAAGCTTTCGCAGAGCCTCGGCCAACAGTTTTACGTCGAGAACCTGGCGGGTGCGGGCGGAAACCTCGGAATGGGTGCTGGAGCCCGTGGAACTCCAGATGGTTATACGATCACGGTCGTGAGTACCAGCTATGTCGTCAACCCCAGCATGTACCCAACAATCCCCTATGACCCTTACAAAGATTTGGCGCCGGTCACCCTTGCAGCGGTCTCTCCGAATGTTCTGGTGGTCCACCCGTCCATTCCTGCAACCAGCGTCAAGGAATTGATCAGCTTCCTCAAAGCAAATCCCGGCAAGTACAGTTTTGCCCACGCCGGAACCGGAACGACACCGCAACTTTCCGGAGAGATGTTCAAACACTCGCAAAATCTCGATATCGTCTCGGTGCCATTCAACGGCTCGGCTCCCGCCATCCAGTCGGCGCTTGCTGGGCATACGCCAATAGTATTTACCGTGCTCACCCCCGCTGTGCCTCAGGTCAAAGAGGGGATCCATGTTGCGTGTGTTACTGTCGTCAAAGCGACACGTTCTTCTGTAGGTCGTGCATGCCAAAGCGCGTCCGCTATGTGAGGAGTCACAGCACCTTCGGCAAATCGGGGCAGATCCCAGGCTGCTTCGGATGTGGCCCCTACATCACACCATCCAACAATCACTGAATCCGTCCACAGCCCGCTCTGTCCCGCCGCAATTACGTCGGTCTCTAGTCCGAGCTTTTGTCGGGGGCGCGGGGAAATGGCTCTAAGACTGCATCGCACACTATCAACGTCGCATCGAGATCGGGATTGGCTCGACTACGTCATCGTCAATGGTGGCCGCTACGTGGGGCGCCTCTATGAGGACCGGCACAGCAGACCTGCCTCCAGGTGGTTCTGGGCCATCACGATTTACGTTAATCCCCAGCTCGGAATTACCACGAGCGGGCGTGCGCCGAGCTTGGAGCAGGCCAAGGCGCAATTCCTGACAAACTGGCGGAAGTACTGCGGCGAACCCGCGTCCACGTAACAAGCACACGCGCGTTTCGGCGCGTCGGGGCGCTTGCGTCTCGCACTCACAGCACCTTTGATAGATCGGGGCACGTCAGGTCGCACCGCTGCTGCTTCTGCGGATGGTTTCGCTTCGGACAGTCACCGCTCAAATCGGACATCCACTTGGTCATATTCCCGTAGCGTCCGTACTGCGCAATGAGCTTGACTACGTTGTAACGCCCCTTTCGGGCGCATCGCGTACACTCAACGCGGAGCATCGTGAGGTTGCCCTCGATGTCGCCAAAAATGTTGTAGGTTCGGGACATGAGAGCAGACTGCTTTAACAACCGGGGCTCTCGAACATCAGGGAGTGATGCTCGCGCCCCATCATTGATGGTGAGTCAAGTACCCCACAATAACGTGCGTTAATCGCCAGCTGCCAAAATTGAAGCTAGGCTACAGCCGCTCCCGCACCAGTAGCCGCTTGCGCTGCCACTCGCCGAGCGTGAAGACTGTCGTCTCCCGCGTCTCACGGACCGCAGCGCCCCGACCCGCGCTTGCTGGGCTGAGCGGCAGCGGGCCGGGACTTGCCGTCAGCACCTAGGGGGGCGCTGATGACCGCTCTCAGCCTCACGTCCCTATGTGGTAGATTTGCGGCTGTGGGGTTGAGGGCTTTGCCCCCACGCTTAAAAGATGTCGGCGGTCTGCAGCGCCGCGCGTTCGGTCGGTGAATGAGCCGCAAGTAGCGGGCAACCGCAACGAGGATGCGCCGGCCTTCGTCGGTGTCGCCCCACGCGGTGATCTGCCGGATTCCCGCCTCCAACATCTGATAGGCATGGAAGCCAGCATCTTCGCGCAGCAGCGCAAGCCCCTGCCCGTCGTGCCGTTCGCCTCGAGCTCTACCATCTCCTTCAGCAGCTCGCCCGCCCGGCCGCTGCGCCATCTCCTTAGCGATTCCTTAAGCAATGGCCGGTATGGTTAAGTCTGACGTTCGGCCCTGATCGCGATCCTGCGCAAGCGATCAGGGCCGCCTCAGAGTCTCGGAATGACCGAACCCTCTCTGCTACTGAGGATCGTGGCCTTCTTTCTCTTAGGCGTGACCGCTGCACGCAGACCGCAGAGGGGAGCGCGAGCCGCTAGGCCGTAGGACCTGCGCCTTCCAAGTCGGGCGTGGGTGCCAGGCATTGGTCGTTTAGGGGTGAGGGCTTCCGAACACGCGGAGGCGCCTTTCGTTCCTGTTCGAGCCCGTCAGATGGTACGAGAGCGACTGGCGGCTCTTGGACTCCCTCCGGGGCCAGCCGGATCGGGTGACGTTTGAGGGCGTGCCGCGCGACAGTGATCGCGCCGATGCCCACAAATGAGTAGAGAGCCGTCGTTGGATATCGGCCTGACGCATGGGGTCGTGTGTCATTCCTGACCACCCCCGCGGCGTAAGACCATCCTTGCCGTAGTTCACGCGCGCCGCCTGAAGTGTGCCATCGGGCAACTTTTTCGCGGCAACGATGAAAATCTTGACCCCCGGCTTCAAGTCAGCCTTATCACCCGGCACGAAACTTTATTGATCCTGCAGATGTGGCGGCGACTGGCGACCTTCTGCGGCGCGATCGTGGCCTCGGACTCATGCTCGCGCCTGCGTTGTCGTACGCGCTGCAGGATTTGTGGGTTACGGGGCAAGAGGATCGCCTGCAGTTCTGGCGAGCCGTGGTTCATTTCGCCGGCGACAGCGGTTCTGATCCCATCGCGCGCAGCGTCGCCGCCCGCACGGCCTGCGAACTCCCGGCCACCCGCAACGACATGCGCGGCTTGGTTACCTTGTTTTCCGCGCCACAGGCCGAGCAAGCCTTCGCGTTTCGCGCGTTTTCGCACGTCGTCGGCGCTCTCACCGTCCGGATCGAGGATGGGCAGGCGGCACAACTCACGCCCTGGTGTTATTTGGCGTCGGAGGCGAGCGCACACCTTACGACATTGGGGTGGCCGCTACGAACGCTACTCTATTTGCTCGTCGAACGCGTCACGACCGCGGACCAACGTGCATTGCTGGGAGAGCCAGCGCGGCGGCTTCTGCAGTATGCTCTCGGTCAGCCCGACCAGTCATCGCAGCTTGCAGCGGCGGCAATCGGGTTCGTCGCCGACACCTATGCAAGTGATCCGGTTGCTTCGCGCCGCTCATTGGAAAGCCTCCTCACACCCGACCGGTTGCGCGACCACGCCCACGCGGACATGCCGTGGTTAGCCCGAAAGGTACTCACGATCGGCACCCCCCGACCCTGCCTTCATACCTGAAATCTACAAAGCCATCTTCGGCTACGGCGTGACAGATGACGCCGCCGACGCAGGATCTGGGCGCAGTAGGCCGGATCGAACTCAATCAGCCGTGCAAGACGCCCGGTCGCTCGACGCCGCCGTGTCTTGGCCGACTCGGATGGCCTTCCCAGCGCGATACGGTTGGATTAATCTTTGCCAGCATCAGAATAATTCGCAGGTTCGCACCGGTAGCATCGGCCGATCCGCCATCGGCGGAGCTTCGATATGCATCCCCAGAGCGGCAGGTAACGGAGACAGGTAGCCATGGCTCGAATAAATCTTGACGTGAACGGCAAGGTCCATGCGATCGATGCCGATCCCGACATGCCGTTGCTCTATGCACTGCGCAACGACCTAGGACTCAACAACCCGCATTTCGGCTGCGGCCTCGCGCAGTGCGGCGCCTGCACCGTCCACATCGACGGCCAACCCGTGCGTTCCTGCGTTACACCGGTTTCGGCGGTGGGCAACGGCAAAGTGGCGACGCTCGCCGGTCTCGGCACTCCGGAACAACCCCACCCGATCCAGAAGGCCTATGTCGAGGAGCAAGTGCAGCAATGCGGCTATTGCATCAATGGCTGGATCATGACCGCGGCGGCGTTCCTCAATCAAAAGAAAAAACCATCCGATGCCGAGATCAAGGACGCGCTCACTGGCCTCAAGTGCCGCTGCGGAACGCATATGGGCATCCTGCGCGCGGTCAGGCGCGCAGCCGAGATGATGGGTTGAGGGAGGTGACAATGACCAAGATGGAACAGGCCACGCATTTCTCTCGCCGCTCGTTGCTCAAGGCCGGTGGCGCGCTGGTGGTCTCGATCGGCATGCCGATCGGACACGATACCGTGCTCGGCATTGGCAATGCATTTGCACAGGGCACGAAGCCGCCGCTCACGCCCGACCAGCTCTCCTCTTACATCGCCATTAATGCCGACGGCAGCGTTTCCGCTTTCTTCGGCAAGATGGATATGGGCCAGGGCCTGTTCGTCGCCATCGGCCAGATGGTGGCGGAAGAGCTCGACGTGCCGTTCAAGTCCGTCACCGTGATCATGGGCGACACCGCCACCAGCGTGAACCAGGGCGGCGCCTCGGGATCCACGGGTATCCAGCGCGGCGGGAAGCAGATGCGCATGGCGGCGGCCGAAGCGCGCCGCGTGCTGGTCGAGATGGCGGCCGAGAAGCTGCGTCTTCCCGCCGATGCGCTCACCGTCACCGAGGGTGTGGTGCATGCCAAAGCCGACGCAGCAAAAAAGGCGTCCTACGCCGAGCTCATCGGGGGGACGCTATTTCAACGTGCAGCTCGATTGGAACAAGGAGATCGGGAACACGCTCTACGCCCCCGGCAAAGCGAAGCCGAAGGACCCGAAGGATCACGTCGTTGTGGGCAAGCCGATGCCGCGCGCAGACATCGCTCCGCAAGTCTACGCGCAACAAGACTTCTGCACCGACGTCCGGGTACCCGGCATGGTGCACGGCCGGATGATCCGTCCGGACATAGCTGGGGCAATTCCAGTGAAGGTGGATGAAAGCTCGATCGCGGATATTCCCGGCGCCAGGGTGGTTTGGGACAAGGGTTTCTTGGGCGTCGTCGCCGACAAGGAGTGGGATGCGATCAAGGCGGCGCAAAAGCTCAAGGTCGATTGGTCGGAGGCAAAGCCGCCATTCCCGGATTCGAGCGCTCTCTACGACCACATCCGCAAGGCACCGGTACGCAAGCGCGAGATCGGCGGCAAGGAAACCGGCAATGTCGACGATGTGTTCAAAACCGCAGCGCGGGTGGTCGAGGCCGAGTACGAATGGCCGTTCCAGTCGCATGCCTGCATGGGCCCGGCCTGCGCCACGGTCGAGATCAAGGACGGCAACGCCACCTGCTGGACCGGCTCGCAGAAACCGCACTTCGTTCGCAACGGCATAGCCCTCACACTCGGCATTCCGCAGGAGAGGGTGCGCTCCATCTGGGTGGTCGGCCCGGGCTCCTATGGCCGCAGCGATGCCGACGATGCGGCGATGGACGCGGCGGTGTTGGCGAAAGCGGTCGGCAAGCCGGTGCGCGTGCAATACACGCGCGAGCAGGCGACCGGATGGGACCCCAAAGGCCCCGCCTCCATCCATCGCGCCCGCGCCGCCATCGACGCCGCAGGCAATGTCATCGCCTACGAGTTCACCAGCAAGGGCTTCTCGCGTATCGACGTGAACACCAACGGCGGCGCCCCCTGGGATACGCTGGCGGGGCAATTGCGTGACATTGCGCTCAAATCGGGCGACGGCTTCGGCGTGCCGGCGGAATCCTACGAGTTCGCCAACAAGCGGCTGGCGTGGGAAACAATTCCCCCACTGCTCGACCGCGGCTCGCCGCTGCGCAGCGCGCATCTGCGCGATCCGGTCGGCCCCCAGGTCCACTTCGCAAGCGAGTCTTTCATGGACGAGGTGGCGGCGGCGCTCAATCTTGATGCCGTCGAGTTCCGACTTCGGCATGTCAAGGAGCCGCGCGATATTGCAGTGATCAAAGCCGCCGCGGAGAAGGCGGGCTGGCAGAGTCGCCCCTCGCCGCGACGCGATCAGACCGGCAACAAGGTGAGCGGCCGCGGCATCGCTTACTCACAACGCAACGGCACGCGCGTTGCGGTCGTGGCAGAGGTCGATATCGACCGATCGACCGGCAAGATCTGGGCGCGGAAGTTCACCGTCGCCCATGATTGCGGCCAGATCATCAACCCGGATGGCCTCAGGCATACGATCGAGGGCAACATCGTGCAGGGCGTGAGCCGCACGCTGTGGGAGGAGGTCAAGTTCGATGGCAAGAACGTGACCACCGTCGACTGGATGACGTATCCGATCCTCGACATCACTGAGACGCCGGAGAGGATTGACGTTGTGTTGATCAATCATCCCGAACTCGCCCCGACCGGGGCCGGCGAGCCGTCGATCCG
>CATPCO010000725.1 GCA_955652925.1 uncultured Xanthobacteraceae bacterium
AGCTGTCTTCGTCAGCCACGGCAGTAAATTCCGTGCGCGGTTTTGCCGGTAGTCACTGACGAATATAGCGGGAAGGGCCGACCGGCCGTTTCGGGGGCTATAGGGGAGCGGCAATTCGATGCCACCCCGCTTCGCAGCTATGGATCGGCCCCTGCCGCAGTCAAGCTGGCCCGTAATTTATGCTTTACATAAAGCGTAATTTGCGCTAACTCGATCAACGATGATCGTGAGCTATCGGGACAGCAAGACGGAACGCTTTGCCAGAGGCGAGTTCATCAAGCAGTTCTCAGCTTTCGCACGGCAGGCAGAAGTTCGGCTTGACCGCCTTGAGGCGGCAACCAGCCTCAAAGACCTAGCCGCATTGCCCGGCAACCGGCTGGAGGTCCTCAAGGGCAACCGGCGGGGCCAATACAGCATCCGCATCAATGACCAATGGCGGATTTGCTTCGCGTGGCCGCGCGGCTCCCCAGGGCCGGTTGATGTCGAGATAACAGACTATCACTAGGAGACACTCATGGCGCGAACCCCCATTCACCCTGGTGAGCATCTTGCCCAAGAGCTCAAGGAACTCGGCATCTCGGCTGCCGAGCTGGCCCGGCAGATCGACGTGCCGGTGAACCGTGTAACAGGAATCATCAACGGGCAGCGCAGCGTCACGGCCGATACGGCGCTGCGACTCGGCCACTGGTTTGGCACCAGCCCGGAATTCTGGCTCAACCTTCAAACCCTCTACGAGCTGCGGTTGGCGCGCAAAGAGGTCGGTCACCAGGTGACGAAGCTTCCCCGGCTCACCGACCACAGAGGCCCAACTCCGCGACAGCGCAATCGGCTACAAATGCCTGCCCGGGCAGTGCGATGATCTCGGCATCTCCGGCGCCATGCTGGCGCGGGCAACTCGCGATGTGCACCTGCCACGCGGGGGGCGCGAGGTTTATTCGCGGCTTCTCAATTTCGCTTCAACTTTAGGGCCATTTCAACCAAGCCGCCGCAGCGCTTCCGAGCGAGACGGTTTGTCGGGCTGCCTGTTAGCCCACAGGTCGACTTTGTCTTTCACGGTCGTTGGAATAGTGCGTGCAGGCGCAGCCTACGTTCCGATTGACATCAACCATCCCGCGGAGCGGCGCGCAGGTATTTTGTCCGACGCCGCGAGAAACACGCCGACGACGTAACCGACGATGGCCGCTGACGCCTGGTGCGCCACGGCCATCTCCCCGAGCGTGAGATCATGAGCTGACCGGGCGCCAGGCCGGCAAGACAACCACCGCCACTGACTATGAGCAGCTCGTTGCGCTGGAAACGAGAGCGGCATCGACCGGATACTGGCGCTGCGCTAAAGTCGCGCGGCGATCGGAAATCCTTGGTTCGAGAGCCGAAGCCTGCTCTCGCTGCCGATCAGTCAGCGGCCTTGCGAGATCGGCTGCTGGCGGAGCTCGATAACCTCAAATCGGTAGATGAGGCAACCACGTGGGCGCATCGCAGCCTTGGCGCCAAGAACACGCTCACGGCGATCGACGCCCGATTAATTGAGCAGCGTTTTGGGGAGAGACTGTCGGCGTTCAGCGAAGGCCACTCCAATTCGGGGCTGCAGTCCGGGCGGCGCAAATCTCGCCTCAGTCTTAGGTTGGAATGACAGTTGATACCGAGGAATCTCAGCTACTGCCGCGAGGGCCAGTAGACATACCCGGTGCCAATTATCATCAGCATAAATCCAAGCTCAGATTCGAAATTCGGTAAGAAGTCGGCAATCCACCAGGGGGTGATGGTACGCCAGTCAAGAAGCGACGGATGGCCGGTCACAAAATATCCGTAAAGCCAGACGCCCATTCCTACCAGAGAAATAATCCATCCGATGATTGCTGCCTTTCTCACGCTCTCGTTCGTGCTGTCAAACTTGCGGCCTAGACTCGGCACACGTGGAGTCTTGCGGGGCATACCGAGCTGCTGGCTCCTTATGCCACTCTTCTGCGTTACCTAGCGCGTCGACTACGACTTTCAATTTATTCTCGACCCCCATGGTATACGGGATCCGGCAAGCTGCTTCCACCAGCCTCGGCGCGCGCAACGGCTTGTCAATGTGGCGGGGCGACTTCGCCGGTCGTCAGACGACGCGTACTTTAGGATTCTGTATGTTCCTCGCCTCGGCGGTTATGATGTGTCCTGCGTAGCGGGCATATTCGCGTGCGGCACAAGATTGCTGATTCCGGGAGGAAGACGTGAAACACGCTCGTCAGACAATCATTGAAGAATATCGGGCGTATCCACACTTGGGGACCGCATATGCGAGTACGCTTTCGAAAACTTCAGCGCCGCGTGATCAAACTTGAGGTTCAATCGTTGTGCTGCGTCTCGCACAGCCGAATGAGATAGAGGCGGTGCTCGCAAACGTGACTTTGATTGCGCGCGCCACCACCCCCTACCCATTTCCTCCTGGTACTTGCGAAACGGCACCATGGGAGGACGTTGGGCGTCCGCTAACGTGGCCTGATTTAGGCCTCGGTCCAGCTACGTTTCCATGGGAACAGTAGCGTCAAGCCAAAGATTCACTGTGGCGGCGGTGGATGGAGGCGCGCGCGACCAAGACGTAACGGCAGGCACGCGCGTAATCAAAGATGGTCACGTGCGTGATCGACCCGGCTTTCGGCGGAGTTTCGATCGTAGCATTGCGATAATTTTCATGTGTTCTTCCGCATCTTCCATTTCTGGACAGCATTCTCGTCGAAGTTCATAGGTAACACGTAGCTTTTAGGCAGTGCTCGAATCCGCCGCCTGCCTCCAGCACGGCTCTCAGGTTCTCCAGCGCCTGTATCGCCGGGCCGAGCCTTGCCTCTCACGCGTCGACCCTCGGTGCGATCCGCTTGACGCGAATGGATGACCCTCATCGCCGTCCTGTTATTGCCGCCCATAGACATCATCAAGGCGCACGATATCGTCCTCGCCGAGATAGCTGCCGACCTGCACCTCGATCAGCTCCAACGGGATTTTTCCAGGATTGGCGAGCCGATGCACGCTGCCGATCGGGATATAGATGGATTCGTTCTCGTGCACGAGGCACACTTCGTTCTGCACGGTGACCTCCGCGGTTCCTTGCACGACGACCCAGTGCTCCGATCGATGGAAGTGCTTTTGCAGCGAAAGCTTGCTGCCGGGCTTCACCATGATGCGTTTGACCCGATAGCGCGAGGCGATATCGACGTCCTGGTAATATCCCCATGGCCGATAGATGCGCCGGTGCTCGGTCGCCGCGCGATAGTTCTGGGCCTTGAGCCGCTCGACAAGTCCTTTGACGTCTTCCGCCTTGGCGCGGTTGGTGACCAGCACCGCATCCGCCGTGGATATGACGATGACATCGTCGAGCCCGACCACAGTGGTCAGCATGGATTCCTCGGAGCGCACGAGACTGTTGCGCGTGTCCGACAGGACGACGGGACCGTCGGTGGCGTTGCCCGCCGCGTCGTGATCGAGGATGTCCCAAACCGTGCTCCAGCTACCGATGTCCGACCAGCCGAGATCAGCCGGCACGACCGCCGCACGCCTGGTGCGCTCCATCACCGCATAATCAATTGATTTCTTCGGGGCACGCGCGAAAGGCTCAGGCGCAAGCCGCAAGAATTCGAGGTCGCGCGTCGAGGTTGCGACCGATGCTTTCGCGGTCTCGGCTATGAGCGGTTCCAATCGTTCAATCTCCCCCCACATCGTTGCAGCCGAGAAAAGGAAATTGCCGCTGTTCCAAAGATAATGGTCTGCAACGTATTTCGCAGCTGTCTCGGCATCGGGTTTTTCGACAAATGCTTCGACCTCATGCACAAAAGCGCCATTGAGTGGTGCTCCGACACGAATATAGCCGTAATTCGTCGCAGCATAGGTTGGATGGATGCCGAACGTGACGATCCGGCCAAGCGCCGCTGTCTGGGCGGCGCACTGACAGGCGTCGCGAAAGTCGGCAAGCTTACGAATGACATGGTCCGCCGCAAGCACCAACACCAGCGCTTCCGGATCGCGTTCGGATGCAAGCACAGTGGCGACCGCCACTGCCGGACCCGAATCTCGGCGCGACGGCTCAAGCACGATATCCGCACTGATGCCGCACTCGCGCAACTGCTCAGCCACGACAAAGCGGAATTCCGCATTGGTGATGACAATCGGGCGGGCGAATAGTTCCGGATCGGAGATGCGCGCCACCACCTGCTGGAAGGTCGAGCCCTGACCGATCAGCGGAACAAACTGTTTCGGCATGCTCTCGCGCGAGACTGGCCACAGTCGCGTTCCAGCTCCGCCGCACATGATGACCGGAATGATTGTGCTCGGCATGATGAACCTCTTGGGTTACCTACAGTCACCGGTGATCCGCTGGATGGCCGCGACGTTGGACGGCATCGTCGAAGGGAATGGCGCGGTGTTCGAGGCAAAATTCATGCTGTCCTGATCGAAAGA
The DNA here is from genome assembly GCA_955652925.1 of uncultured Xanthobacteraceae bacterium. Lineage (GTDB taxonomy): Bacteria > Pseudomonadota > Alphaproteobacteria > Rhizobiales > Xanthobacteraceae > VAZQ01. The sequence continues at coordinate 4,432 of CATPCO010000725.1, forward strand.
GGCAGCAGCCGAGAAGCACATGCCCGAACTCCAGCACAAGGGTTACCACACCCCGGCCGCAAGCACATCCGCTCGGGTCTGCTCTTGACTTCGCAGGCTTCCTTTTTCGTTACGACTTGGTGTACACAAATGAGATTGCGGCGGCAACTTCCGCAAACGCAATTGTGAAACTCACCGGCTTACGAACAGGACATTCATGGCAAAACGCGTGGCTTTGGTTACCGGCGCCACTGGGCAAGATGGCCCATACCTTGCCGAATTCTTGCTCAACAAAGGATACGTCGTCCACGGTTTAAAGCGTCGATCGTCATCTTTCAATACCGGCCGCGTCGACCATCTTTATCAGGACCCACACGACACCGGGCTGCGCTTCGTTCTCCATTACGGCGACATGACTGATGCGACAAACCTCATACGCATCGTGCAAGACACGCAACCTGAAGAGATTTACAATCTTGCGGCCCAGAGCCATGTGCAGGTCTCGTTTGAAACACCGGAATATACTGCGAATGCTGATGGCCTTGGGACCTTACGGCTGCTTGAGGCTATTCGAATTCTCGGGATGGAAAAACGCGTAAGATTTTACCAGGCCTCGACATCAGAGTTGTACGGGACCGTTCAGGAAATTCCCCAGCGCGAGACCACGCCCTTCTATCCGCGCTCACCGTATGCCGTGGCCAAACTCTATGCCTTTTGGATATGCGTCAATTACCGCGAGGCCTACGGCATGTACGCGTGCAACGGCATCTTGTTCAACCATGAGTCACCCTTGCGCGGCGAAACATTCGTCACCCGCAAGATCACCCGCGGTCTTTCCCGCATCAAAAT
>CATPCO010000726.1 GCA_955652925.1 uncultured Xanthobacteraceae bacterium
ATTGGTATGCCGCCGCCAGCGCCTCACATTGTTCGCCCGACAACAGGACACCCGTGGTGGCGCAACCATATTGATCGAGCTCCGCCGCAATTCTCGCCCAGTCGAGCGCCTCGATAGCAGCGGCAAGCGCAGTGGACGAATTCACCGCGTTTTGCCGCAGCACCGTCGCGATACGCCTCATGCTGCCTTCTCCCGCGCGAGCAGAGCGCGCTTGCGTTCCACGCCCCAGCGGTAGCCTGCGAGCGAGCCGTCCATGCGCACGACCCGGTGACATGGAATCGCAACCGCAATGGTGTTCGACGCGCAAGCCTGCGCGACGGCTCGCACCGAGTTGGGCTTGCCCAGGCGCTTGGCAAGCTCGCTATAGCTTGCGGTCGAGCCCGCCGGGATCGCGCGAATGGCATCCCACACGCGGCGTTGAAACGCGGTGCCGCGGATGTCGAGCGGCAGATCAAGACCCCGGGCGGGCTTCTCGACCAAGCCGACGATCTTCGCGACTTGCTGCTCAAACTCACGATCGCCGCCGATGAGCCTGGCATTGGAAAAGCGATCCTGCAGCGCACGCACGAGAGCACCAGGATCGTCACCGAGTGCGATCGCGCACACACCCTTTTCCGTGGCCGCAACAAGGATTGAGCCGAGAGAGCATTCTCCCACCGCAAAGCGGATGATGGTGCCTTCTCCTCCGGCGCGGAACCTGGTTGCGGTCATTCCGAGGACATCGGGCGCCGATGCATAGAATCGGCCATTGGAGTTGAAGCCTGCCCCATAGAGCGCCTCGGTCACCGTATCACATTGATCGAGCTCCTGGCGCATGCGCCGAGCACGGCAGGCATTGCCGTAGGCTTTGGGTGTAACGCCTGTCACTTCCTTGAAGATGCGGTGGAAATGGAAGGCGCTGAGACCCGCGGCCACTGCGAGCGTGGCGAGGCTCGGTAGCGTCTCGCTGCTCTCGATCAAGCGGCACGCCTTCTGCACGGCGAGCGTATGGCGCTCGGCAAGGGTGGGCTCGTTCGGCCGGCAGCGTTTGCAGGGCCGAAATCCCGCCCGCTCGGCGTCGGCGCAGGTCGGGTGGAAGGCGACGTTCTGCCGGCGCGGCAGACGCGCCGCACATGTCGGCCGGCAATAGACGCCGGTTGTGCGGACCGAATAGTAGAAGGCGCCTACGGCAGCAGAATCGCGCCGGCGCACGGCCTCCCACCGCTGCTCATCGGTGAGAATTGCGGGGGGCACGGCGTGTTTTGCAACCATGTTCAAGGCAGTCATTCTGATGCTCCATCAATCGGACCAAACGGTCCCTCCTGATGGGCAATCTAGGGACCTTGTGCTCGCAAGCACTCCGATCCTTGCTGTGAAATCAAAATAAGCCCCAAAGCGTAAATCCGCGATGGGGAATTGCGCCTTCGCGTCCAGGAGACGGGAAAAATCCCTAAACTTTGGCTGTTCCTGGCCGCTTTGTTGACCGCCGCCCGGTTCCTGCCCTAGTGCCTTGGTAAATATTTGGCAGGCATAACTATTCCATGACCACGGAACGTTACAACGCCCGCGAGGTCGAGCCGCGCTGGCAGCAGGTGTGGGAAGAGCGGGAGATCTTTGCGACCCGCAACGATGATCCGCGGCCAAAATACTACGTGCTCGAAATGTTCCCGTATCCGTCCGGGCGCATCCACATGGGGCACGTACGCAATTATGCGATGGGCGATGTGGTAGCGCGCTTCAAGCGCGCCAGGGGCTTCAATGTGCTCCACCCGATGGGCTGGGATGCCTTCGGAATGCCGGCTGAAAACGCCGCCATGGAGCGCAAGGTCCACCCCAAGACATGGACCTACGAAAACATCGCGACCATGAAGGCACAGCTCAAATCGATGGGGCTTTCGCTCGACTGGCGGCGCGAAATCGCGACCTGCGATCCCAGCTATTACAAGCACCAGCAGAAGATGTTCCTCGATTTTCTGCGTGCCGGTCTGGTCGAACGCAAACCGGGGAAAGTGAACTGGGATCCCGTTGATCAGACCGTGCTTGCCAACGAGCAGGTCATCGACGGCCGCGGCTGGCGTTCCGACGCATTGGTCGAGCAGCGCGAAATGCTGCAGTGGTATTTCGCAATTACGAAGTTCTCGGAGGACCTGCTCACCACCTTGGACCGGCTCAAGCGTTGGCCGGAAAAGGTACGCGTGATGCAACGCAACTGGATCGGCCGCTCGGAAGGGCTGCTTGTGCGTTTTGCGCTCGATCCTGCAACCACCCCTGACGGAGAAGACGAGCTCGAAGTCTTCACCACGCGCCACGATACTCTTTTCGGCGCGAAGTTCATGGCGCTTTCGCCGGATCATCCCCTTGCTCTGGCCGCCGCCGCGAAGGATCCCGCGCTCGCGCGCTTCATTGAGGAATGCAAGCGCCATGGCACCGCGCGGGAGATCATCGAGACGGCGGAAAAGCGCGGCTTCGACACGGGGATGAAGGCGATCCATCCCTTCGATCCCAGTTGGAAGCTTCCGGTCTATGTCGCCAATTTCGTTGTGATGGAGTACGGCACCGGCGCGATCTTTGGCTGCCCGGCGCACGATCAACGCGACCTCGACTTCGCCAACAAGTATGGGCTCGGGAATACGCCCGTCGTCTGCCCGCCGGACGCGGATTGCGCGACGTTCGCTATCACCGATGCGGCCTACGAGGGCGAAGGACGCATGATCAATTCCCGCTTTCTCGACGGCATGTCGAGCGAGCAGGCAAGGGAGGAAGTCGCGCGTCTGCTTGAAAGCACGACACGAGGCAATCGGCCGGTCGGAATGCGCCAGGTCAATTTTCGGCTGCGCGACTGGGGCATCTCGCGCCAGCGTTACTGGGGATGCCCGATCCCGGTCATCCATTGTGAGACTTGCGGAATCGTGCCGGTGCCGGAGGGCGATCTGCCGGTGAAACTCCCCGATGATGTCGAGTTCGATCGGCCCGGCAATCCGCTCGACCGCCATCCCACCTGGAAGCACGTCATCTGCCCGCGCTGCAATCGGCCCGCCCGGCGCGAAACCGACACGATGGACACGTTCGTCGACTCGTCCTGGTATTTCGCACGCTTCACCGATCCGTGGATCGATGCGCCGACCGACCGCAAGGAAGTCGATCGCTGGCTTCCGGTCGACCAATATATCGGCGGCATCGAGCACGCCATTCTGCATCTGCTCTACAGCCGCTTCTTCACCCGCGCGATGAAGGTCACCGGCCATGCCGGGCTCGACGAGCCGTTTGACGGGCTGTTCACTCAGGGAATGGTGGTGCACGAGACCTATCAGCGGGCGAACGGCGAATGGGCGATGCCCGCCGAGGTGCGCCTGCAAGGCGCGGGCAAAGAGCGCCGTGCGACGCTCGCGTCAACGGGAGAGCCCGTCGAGATCGGCGCCATCGAGAAGATGTCGAAGTCGAGACACAATACCGTTGACCCCGATGACATTATCGCAACCTTCGGTGCCGATACGGCGCGCTGGTTCATGCTGTCCGACTCTCCGCCGGATCGCGACGTGATCTGGACGGAAGAAGGCGTCCAGGGCGCATGGCGTTTCGTGCAGCGGCTGTGGCGGCTGGTGAACGAGGCCGCCGGGGTCGCGGCACCGCCCGGCGCTGTGCGGCCAGCAGCGTTGGGCGAGGCCGCACTTGCTCTGCGCAAGAGCGCCCATCGCGCGCTTGC
>CATPCO010000727.1 GCA_955652925.1 uncultured Xanthobacteraceae bacterium
CACATGTATTGGGAGCTGTTCAGAAGCATGAGCGGGGTCGACATGCTGCATGTACCCTACCGCGGCGGCGGCCCCGCGGTGGTCGACCTCCTTGCCGGGCAGGTCGATGTGTATTTCGGCACCACTGCATCGACCATTGAATATATCCGGGCCGGAAAGCTCCGCCCGCTCGCAGTGACCACGGCAACGCGCGTTGCGGTGTTGCCCGATATCCCCGCACTTGCCGAATTCCTGCCCGGCTATGAGGCGAGCCTTTATGTCGGGATTGCCGCTCCTCACAACACGGCGTCAGAGATCGTGGGCACGCTAAACCGGGAAATCAATCTCGCCTTATCCAACCCCAAGATAACCCAGCGGATCGCGCAGCTGGGCGACGTTCCTCTTGCGCTCTCGACATCCGGGTTCGAAAAGCTCATCGCTGACGAAACCGAGAAGTGGGCCAACGTGATCCGCACAGCCAACATCCGGGCAGAATGAGCGAGAGCGCACCGCGCGCATCACACCCCCACCCTTCCCTCCCCCGCTTGCGGGGGAGGGATAAAGGGTGGGGGTCACGAACGGAAATTCGATTGGAAATCTCATGCCTGCAAAACGACACCCTGCTCGCGCTGCCAAAACCCGCTCGACCGCCGCTGTAGGCAAGCTGCCGGAGTGGAACCTCGCCGACCTTTATCAGGGAATGGATGACCCGCAGATCGCGCGGGATCTCGACCGCTCTGACGTCGAGAGCGTTGCATTTGAAGAACAGTACAAGGGCAAGCTCAATCTGCTCGCGGCGGCGCCCGGCGCCGGAACGGCACTGGCCGAAGCCGTGAAGCGCTACGAGGCGCTCGATGATCTCATGGGCCGGCTTATCTCCTATGCCGGGCTCATTCACTCAGGCAACAGCATCGATCCGCAACGCGCCAAGTTCTATGCCGACATACAGGAACGAATCACTGCCGCTTCCACCCATCTTCTCTTCTTCGTGCTTGAGCTCAATCGGCTCGACGACGCCGTGCTGAATGCTGCCATGGCGGATCCTGCCCTCGGTCATTACCGGCCCTGGATAGAAGATATCCGCAAGGAAAAGCCCTACCAGCTCGAAGATCGGATCGAGCAACTTTTCCACGAAAAGTCGGTGACGGCCTATTCCGCCTGGAACCGGCTGTTTGATGAGACGATCGCGACCCTGCGTTTTAAAGTCGGAACGAAATCGCTGGCGATCGAACCGGCGCTCAATCTCTTGCAGGATCCTAACGAGAAGATGCGCAAGGCGGCCGCGCAGGCGATCGCCCACACATTCAAGGAGAACTTGCGGACGTTTGCTCTGATTACCAACGTTCTCGGCAAAGACAAGGAGATTTCCGATCGTTGGCGTGGCTTTGCCGATGTGGCCGATGCGCGCCACCTCTCCAACCGCGTCGAGCCCGAAGTGGTGGCGGCCCTGGTCAAGGCGGTGCGGGATGCGTATCCGCGCCTGTCGCATCGATACTACGCGCTCAAGGCGCGCTGGTTCGGAAAGAAGAGGCTTGCGTACTGGGACCGCAGCGCACCGCTGCCGAAAGTGCCGGCGCGGACCATCGGCTGGAACGACGCGAAGGCCACCGTGCTTACCGCTTACGGCGCCTTCTCACCCGAAATGGCGGCCATTGCGGAACGCTTCTTCGACAACAACTGGATTGATGCTCCCGTGCGTCCAGGCAAGTCGCCCGGCGCGTTTTCACATCCGACTGTGCCGTCCGTGCATCCTTATGTGCTGCTCAATTACCAGGGCAAGCCGCGCGACGTCATGACGCTCGCCCACGAGCTCGGCCATGGCGTGCACCAGGTGCTTGCGGCGCCGAACGGCCCCCTGATGGCTCCGACGCCACTGACGCTCGCCGAGACCGCGAGCGTGTTCGGCGAGATGCTGACGTTTCGCAAGCTTCTGGCCAACGCGGAGCGGAAGGAGCGCAAGGCCATGCTCGCCGCCAAGGTCGAGGACATGATCAACACCGTGGTGCGCCAGATCGCGTTCTATACCTTCGAGCGCAGCGTGCACACCGAGCGGCGGCAGGGCGAGCTCACGGCCGAGCGGATCAATGCCCTCTGGCTGGACGTTCAACACGAAAGCCTCGGGCCCGCCATCGATTTCCGGCCGGGCTATGAGGTGTTCTGGGGCTATATTCCTCACTTCATCCATTCGCCCTTTTATGTGTACGCCTACGCCTTCGGTGATTGCCTCGTGAATTCGCTCTATGCCGTGTACGAACAGGCAAACGAAGGCTTTGCCGAGCGTTACCTCGACATGCTTGCAGCCGGCGGCACCAAGCATCACTCGGAACTGCTCGCCCCCTTCGGCCTCGATGCTCGTGACCCCGCATTCTGGCAGGGCGGACTGGGCGTGATCGAGCGGATGATCACCGAATTGGAGGGAATGGACTGAATATCCTGCCGAAACAGCAGTTACGCACAATAACCAGTTACTTGCAGAGCCCCCCGCGTTGTTATACATTCTGTATAACAACGGAGAATTGCCGTGAACCAACGGCGGCGCGATCTCGCAACTGAAGGCTCTCTCCTTCAGATCAAGAAGGTTGGTAACTCGCTTGGACTGATTCTGCCTAAAGAGCTGTTGGCGCGGCTCCGGCTCAAGGAAGGCGATAAGCTTTACGTGGTGGAGCAGACAGAGCGCGGAATCAAACTGAGCCCCTACGATCCCAAGCACGCCAAAGCGATGGAGATCGCGCGGCGCTCGTTTCGCAAATACGCCGACACTTACAAGGCACTAGCGAAGTGACTGAGCCGGAATGGCTCAGCCGCACCACTATCCTTGATATCCACGCCGAGCAATTGGCGCTATTTGGCGGCGCAGACGGGGTGCGGGACATCGGGCTGCTTGATTCAGCCTTGGGACGGCCGCGCAATAAATTCGCCTATGGAGAAACGCGGCTTGCGAAGCTTGCCGCGGCCTATACCTTCGGAATTGCCCGAAATCATCCGTTTGTGGATGGCAACAAGAGGACGGCGTTAGCATGTATCTTTGTGTTTCTGGGTCTCAACAATGTGGAATTCGTGCCAAGTCCTGAACAAGCAACCGCTTCCATTCTCAGTATGGCTGCAGGCGAGATCAGCGAAGACGATGTCGCGCATTGGATCGAACGCAACATATCCAATCCATCGATCGCACCACCTGAAACCTAAAAGTCATCGACCTCATGCCTGATCGCGAAGCCAACCGCTTCTCTGCCCGCGCCGCGCGCTATGCCCGCGTCGGAGCGAACATGAGCGGCGTTGCCGCACGGTTCGCGGGATCGCGCCTGTTGGGGCTCGCGCTCGATCGCGGAAAGAGCGCAGCCGAGCTTGCACTGGCACTGGGCGGCCTCAAGGGCCCGATCATGAAAGCCGCGCAGCTTCTGGCCACCATTCCCGACGCGCTGCCGCCGGAATACGCAACCGAGCTCATGAAGCTTCAAAGCGATGCGCCGCCGATGGGCTGGCCGTTTGTGAAGCGGCGGATGGCGGCCGAGCTCGGGCTCGACTGGCAGAAGAAATTCGCAAGTTTCGAGCACCATCCCGCAGCAGCAGCTTCGCTCGGTCAGGTGCACCGTGCACGGGCGCACGATGGCAGCGAGCTTGCCTGCAAGCTGCAGTACCCTGAAATGCAGTCCGCCGTCGAGGCGGACCTGCGACAGCTGCAATTGATATTCGCCATTCACAGGCGCATGGACCCGGTGATCGATACGACGGAAATCGCCAAAGAAATCGGCGCGCGATTGCGCGAAGAGCTCGATTACCGCCGCGAGGCCAAGCACGCTGTGCTTTATCGGACGATGCTGTCGGATTTCCCGCAGATCCGGGTGCCGAAGATATGGCCCGAGCTCTCCACCGGCCGGCTGCTCACGCTCGACTGGCTGCAAGGGCGCCGGCTGCTCGATCATAAGGACGACGATCTTGCCTCGCGCAATCGCCTCGCAGCCGCCATGTTCAATGCGTGGTGGTGGCCATTCAGCCGTTTCGGCGTGATCCACGGCGACCCTCATCTCGGCAACTATTCCGTATTCAAGACTGCTGGACGAACGGACGGGATCAACCTCCTTGATTACGGCTGCATCCGGATTTTCCCGGCGAAATTCGTGGGCGGTGTGGTCGACCTCTATCACGGGCTGCTCAACGGGGAGGACGACCTCGTTGTGCATGCCTACGAGACCTGGGGCTTCCGGCAGCTTAATCGCGAACTGATTGAAGCTCTCAACATCTGGGCGCGTTTCATTTACGGGCCGCTTCTGGAAGACCGGGTGCGCAGCCTCGCCGATGGCGTAAAGCCGTCCGAGTATGGCCGGCGGGAGGCGTTCCGGGTTCATCAGGCGCTCAAGCAGCGCGGTCCGGTCACTGTTCCGCGGGAGTTTGTCTTCATGGATCGGGCTGCAATCGGTCTCGGTGCTGTGTTTCTGCACCTGCGCGCCGAGCTCAATTTCTATTCGCTGTTCAATCGATCGATCGAGGATTTCTCGCTGCCTCGCGTGGCGAGGCGCCAGAAAGCTGCGCTCGCTGCTGCCGGATTGGAGCAGACGGTCTGATTCAAGCCGTTCATCAAAGCCGCCGTTGCCCTTCCCCCTCAATTGGGCTAATCCGCATCGCTGATTGAGACCGGAGGACCAGATGGCCGAGCACGGACAGGTCGAATATGCGGTTGCGGACGGTAACGACCTGCCCGCGCATGAGGCAATGTATGAGCGTTTTGTTCATCTCGTCCTCGTCGGCGGCGCGCATGTGGTGAACATTGTGCTGGGCTTGGCGATCGGAGCAGTTGCCGGCCACTGGGGCGTCGCATTTGGCATTTTCCTCATTGCAACTCTGGTCGCGGTGCATGGCTTCATGACCGGAGCCAGGCCACCCAGCATCGTCATGGTCATCATTTCGCTGCTCGCGCTGGCGCTCACTGCCGGGAGCGCAAGCCCCGCCTGATAACCGGCGATCAGCTGGGAGAGACGGGCGAATGCGCATTGCTGTCGCGCGTGAGATCGATCCAATCGAAAGCCGCGTCGCGGCGACTGCGGAAACCGTGAAGAAGATGAAAGCGCTCGGCGCCGATGTGGCCGTCGAGCCGGGGGCAGGCGCGAAATCGGGCATTGCGGACGCCGAGTTCGCGGCCGCCGGCGCAACCGTGACCAATGATGCGGTCAGAGACGCCGACGTGGTGCTCAAGGTGCGCCGGCCCAGCGCATCGGAGGTCTCCGGCTATAAGAAAGGGGCTCTCGTGATCGCGATGATGGACCCGTATGGGCAGCATGCCGCCATTGCGGACCTGGCCAGCGCCGGCGTCGTCGCCTTTGCCATGGAGCTGTTGCCGCGCATCACGCGCGCGCAGGTCATGGACGTGCTGTCGAGCCAGGCCAATCTCGCGGGCTACCGCGCCGTCATCGACGCGGCGGCGGAATATGGCCGCGCCTTGCCCATGATGATGACCGCCGCGGGCACCGTCCCGGCCGCCAGGGTTTTCGTGATGGGGGCAGGGGTCGCGGGCTTGCAGGCCATCGCGACCGCGCGCCGGCTCGGCGCGCTTGTGACCGCGACCGATGTGCGTCCGGCGGCAAAGGAGCAGGTGGAAAGCCTCGGCGCGAAATTTGTCGCCGTCGAGGACGAAGAATTCAAGCAGGCGGAGACCGCTGCCGGCTACGCGAAGGAAATGTCGAAGGAGTATCAGGCCAAGCAAGCGGCGCTGGTTGCCGAGCATATCAAGAAACAGGACATCATCATCACGACGGCTCTGATCCCTGGCCGGACGGCGCCGCGGCTGATCAGCAAGGAGATGGTCGCCTCCCTGCGGCCCGGGTCGGTCATCGTCGATCTTGCGGTGGAGCGCGGCGGCAATTGCGAGCTTTCCAAGGCCGGCGAAGTCGTCACCGTGAACGAAGTACGGATCATCGGATATCTCAATGTCCCTGGCCGGATCGCCGCTTCGGCTTCGAGCCTGTACGCCCGCAATCTTTTTGCCTTCCTGGAGATTCTGGTCGACAAACAGCAAAAGACATTGGCCGTGAATTGGGACGACGAAATCGTCAAAGCAACCGCGCTCACGCGCGACGGCGCGGTAATTCATCCAAGTCTTGCAGCCCAGACCGCTGCCTGAAGAGGAAGCCATGCTCATTCCATCAGCTGCCCTCGCCAGCCTTGCCAAATCCAGCGGCGCCCGGGGGGCGGACGTCGTTCTCACCCAGCTCGACATCATTGCGGCAGCGAGCGGCGGCACCATGCACGCCGTGAGCGCCGGTGCGATCGACCCCTTCGTATTTCGCTTCTCCATCTTCGTTCTGGCCATCTTCGTCGGTTATTTCGTGGTGTGGTCGGTGACCCCTGCGCTGCACACACCGCTGATGTCGGTGACCAACGCGATCTCGTCGGTCATCGTGGTCGGCGCGTTGCTGGCCGTTGGCGTCCCCATGCTGGCCAATAACTCCGGGCCGATCTGGGCGCGCGCGCTCGGCTTCGTCGCGCTCGCCTTTGCCGCGGTCAATATCTTCGGCGGCTTCCTGGTGACCCAGCGCATGCTGGGCATGTACCGCAAGAAGGAAGACCGGAGCAGCAAGCGATGAGCGCCGACCTCGTCGCGCTGCTCTATCTCCTCGCCGGCGTACTCTTCATTCTCGCGTTACGGGGGCTGTCGAGCCCGGAAACCAGCCGAAGGGGCAATTATCTGGGCATGGCCGGCATGGCCATTGCCATCGCCACCACGCTGGCTTCGCATCCGCCCGATGGGACCGCCGCCTGGGCGTTCGTCCTCATCGGCCTTGCCATCGGCGGCGGCACCGGTGCTGTGATCGCGCGGCGTGTTCCCATGACGGCGATGCCGGAGCTGGTGGCCGCTTTTCATTCGCTCGTAGGCATGGCGGCCGTGTTGGTCGCAGCCGCTGCCCTTTACGCGCCGACCGCCTTCGACATCGGGAATCCTGGCGCCATCGCCAAATCGAGCCTGGTCGAAATGTCGCTCGGACTGGGGATCGGAGCGATCACGTTCACCGGCTCCGTCATCGCGTTTCTCAAGCTGTCCGGCCGCATGAGCGGCGCGCCCATCATCCTGCCGGCCCGCCATGCCATCAACGCCGCACTCGCGATTGCGATCATCGTTTTGATCGTGTGGCTCGTACGCGCCGAGAGCCATCTGGCTTTCTGGCTCCTGACACTCGCGGCATTCTTGTTCGGCGGACTCATTATTGTTCCGATCGGCGGAGCCGATATGCCGGTCGTCATTTCCATGCTCAACTCCTATTCGGGGTGGGCGGCGGCCGGCATCGGCTTCACTTTGGGGAATTCCGCCCTGATTATCACCGGCGCGCTGGTCGGCTCCTCAGGCGCAATTCTCTCCTACATCATGTGCCGGGGGATGAATCGCAACTTCATCTCGGTCATCCTCGGCGGCTTCGGCGGCGAAGTGGCCGCGGGAACGAGCACCGAGCATCGGCCGGTGAAGCAAGGCTCGGCTGAGGACGCAGCCTTCATTCTCAAGAATGCCGGCAAGGTCATCATCGTGCCGGGTTACGGGATGGCGGTGGCGCAGGCCCAGCATGCGCTGCGTGAAATGGCGGACCGGCTCAAGAAGGATGGGGTTGAGGTAAAATATGCCATTCATCCCGTCGCCGGCCGGATGCCCGGCCACATGAATGTTCTGCTCGCCGAGGCGAATGTTCCCTACGACGAAGTATTCGAGCTCGAAAACATCAACTCGGAATACCCGCAGGCGGACGTCGCCTTCGTGATCGGGGCCAACGATGTGACCAATCCCTCGGCGGAGGACGATCCCTCCTCGCCGATCTACGGCATGCCGGTGCTCGAAGTGTGGAAGGCGGGCACCGTGATGTTCAGCAAGCGATCGCTCTCGTCGGGATATGCCGGCATCGACAATCCACTGTTCTATCGCGACAACACCATGATGCTGTTCGGCGATGCAAAGAAAATGACGGAAGAGGTCGCCAAGGCGTTGTAGGTCGGGGGAGAGACGATGCAGGACAGTGGACAAACGTGTGCGGCTGTCGCGCCGTGATCGGTAAGCAGTCGAGCTGGAGCTTATGCTCCAAATTAATTCTTAGTGTCGGTGTTAGCGTTATCCGAGGATTTATTGCTGCATGCGCTAAATGCGCCATATTAAGATTCCATAAGGCCTTATGCATCTTCTGGCGGAACCGGGGTGGTTCATGGAAGATCAGTGGCCGGAACAATCGCCTATCTCTCCTGCGTTCGGTCGACGAAGGGTCAGGCCTTGCGTCTGCGTAATCGACCGCAAGCAGCACATTCGGACCTTCCTTTGCGATGCGCTCGAAGAACTTGGGTTTATCACTCGCGAGTGCGCGCATTTCGGCGAGTTGGACACGGTTTTCGATCCACAGCGTTCCGATCTCGTCGTTCTCGGGTTATCCCGCAGCGGTGAGGAAGCCGCTAAGATATTGGACGCGCTGAGCGCCAAGGAATTCGTTGGCAAAGTCCTCCTGCTTGGCCCGCGCGCTTCACGCATGCTGGCGGCTGTCCAGGAATTCGGCGAGCAACTCGGCCTGGCAATGCTGCCCTTCCTGGTGACCCCCTTTGGCACGGCGAATTTTCGCGACAGTGTTGCCGCGCTTGTACCCACCGAAATGCCATCGCCTGCCCCGGTGGATGTTGCGGAAGCGATGTCCGCGGGTTGGCTCGAACTGTGGTATCAGCCGAAAATCGAGACGCGTACGGTTGCCGTAAACGGTGCTGAGGCGCTTATCCGCATGCGTCATCCGACCTGGGGGATTGTAACGCCTGCGTATTTCATACCCGATGAAGGTGACCAGCAGTTCCGCGCCTTGTCGGAGTTCGTCATTGATCGGGCGGTCCAGGATTGGCACTATTTTGTCACCCAGCGCGGCCCGATCGAGATCGCGATCAATCTTCCGATGGCCTTCTTTCTACAACCAGAAGCCATCCGTGACTTGTGCGGGAGAATGCCAAATCACCCCGCTTTTGAAGGAATGATGATTGAGATTAACGGCGTCGAGATCATTCGTAGCCTTCCTTTGGCAAAGAGTGTGGCCAGGCAACTTCGTTTTCACAACATCGGGATCTCGATCGACGATCTCGGAACGGAATGGCCGTCACTCATGGATCTGCCAGACTTCCCGTTCGTCGAGCTCAAAGTTGGTTGCGAGTTCATTACTGGCTGTGCTGATTATCCATTGAAGAAGACGGTATGCGGTCGGATTCTTGAGCTTGCGGATGGCTACGGCGTACGCACTGTGGCCGAGGGGGTGGAGACCACGGCTGATTTTCTTGCCGTGCGCGAGATGGGTTTTGATTTGGCGCAGGGCTTTCTGTTCGCAAAGCCCATGAACGCAAAGAAATTTGCACGTGCAGTGTTGAGCCGCCAAATGGCCATATAGAGGCGGCGTCTCGCTGCGCGACGCCTAAACCGAGCCCAACGCGACCCAATTCGAAAGCATACCCGCATTACGCTACTGCGAATATCGGTACAGGCTGTCTGAGTAGAAAGAGCCCCGGTTTTTGACCAACTCCCGGGGCTCTTTCCCTTCTGCCATCCTCGTAGCGCGCCAAGACGAGACCGCGATAGGCGTGCTCGCTACCATGCCCCTTCATCAGCGATCCGCAGTACCGCCGCGCGGCCCCCCCGGTCACGCGACCCTCGCGGTTCTGCGAGATGACCGCAAGCCACCGTTTCGCGCGCCACCCCGCGGACTGTTTCGCCGACCCCCGTAAGAACTGAGTATTAACCCGACCCGATTAGGCTTCTCAAAAGTAAGCGTCCATTTGTCCGCGTAGCGTAACGAAGAAGCCCGGCAGCACAGCCGGGCTTCTCCTATATGCGCGTACGTGATCCACCGACGACGGGCTATCATCCAAAGCAACTTTTTTGCGAGTTCCGGGAACGTTCTGGATTGGCCCATGTTACGCCGGTATGGGGCTCCGGGATGCGGCCCATGTCGAAGGAAGACGAGTACAGAAAGCAGGCTGTTGTCGCGCTTGAACTCGTGCGTCGCGCATCCTCGACCGCTCGCAAGGGCCGTCTGCTCGCTTTAGCCGAAGCGTGGCTTGATCTTGCAGATCGCGCCCACGGAGTGCTCGCGCTGCGTTCGGGAGCACCCTTTGCCTCAGACGAGGCTCGGCGGGAGCGGGCGTGAACTAACTGATTAGCAGGGCCGAGGCTCTGCCATGAGGCTCCTGCCGATCCGCGCTACTCTTCGTCTTTAGATACTCGGCTCTCGGCTTCTTTCGCCAGCCGTCGCCAGCGCTCCGCCATCTCCAAGAGCATGGCTGCTTCGGCGCGACCCCGAAACCCTTGCGCAAGTCGAAGGCATTCGGCGGCGTACCGCCGATAGTCCTCAGGCTTCGCCATTACGCCACTCGCCTTCGTCGCCCCCAAAGTGAGTGCGCGCGCCAAACGCATGAAAGTCGATTTGGTTCCACGAGAGAGGCTGATTTGTACGGGAACCGTGTCCCAGAGCTTCCGGTTCAACTCGGGAACATTGGAAACAACGAGGGTGGAACGTGTCATGGACAATGACGCCGACCGCTTCCGCCAATACGCGGCAGAATGCAGTCGTCTGGCGGACCGAGCATCGGAAAAGGACAAGGCTGTATTAAGGGAGATTGCTGCGGCGTGGATTACCTGCGCCGAAGAAGCGGAGCGCAAACAACTGTCGTGACCGAAAACAAGTAAGTCAGTAGCGCCAAGGTGCGAAGGTAAGGACCGGCCACTGTCCAGGAAGCCGACATCCACGAGTCTTGAAGCAGTGGCAGTACGTGAGGGTCTACAAGTGCGGCTTTGCCGGCTCCCCCACTACCACAAAGGGAGCCCACAGGCGCGGATCGGCCTCGGCATCCGACTTCGCCTCATCGATCATCGCCAGCATGGATTGGCGCAGCGCCTCGGCATGGGAAAGCTTCGGATCGCGCGTGCTTGCCCGCAACGTGCCGACCATCAGCTTTGCGGTGGCTATATCATCCACGCTCCAGTGCGAGACAATCAGCGAGCGTGCGCCGGCATAGAAGAAGGCGCGTGCAAGGCCTGAGAGAGCCTCCGCGCCCGGTTTTTCTTCCGCCGCCGTATTGCAAGCGGAGAGCACGGCCCAATCGGCATCGAGCTTGAGCTGCGCGATCTCGCTTGCGGTGAGGAGGCCGTCATCCTCGTCGGTCGGCTTGTCGGGGATGGTGAGTGCGAGCGCCGGCTCGGCCCTGCTCTTCGCGAATTGTTCGAGGTCTCCTGACACGAGGCCGTGGGTGGCTAAGTAAACAATTCGATATTGCGCCAGCTGGGCGTGCTTCACTGCCGTTTCGCTCGCCTCCAATCCGAGCCTTATGTCTGCGGATGGCACGTTGAGCTCGGCAGCGACTTGCTCGACTTCCTTGCGCGTGCCCGGCAGCTGCGGCAGGTGCTGGGCGATCGCGGAGACATCGACCTCTGTGCCTCGATAAAAACTCGTGAGGCCCCGCAGGGCGACTGGCTGTTCCGATCCCGACGCCGCCTTTGAGAAGACGGGATCGGAAAACGCGATCATCGGTTTGCGCGCGGCAGAAGTCTGCGATCCGCTGCGGAGGATTTTCAGGCTGGCGACCGAAGGCAAGATGGTGATGGCATGCGAACGGACCAGCCAGTCTACATCCTTGATCGACTTGCCGCTCGGGTCTTTCGTTACCAGCAGTTGAGGCGGCAGGCTGGTCAAGGCACCGTTGGTGACAATCGTAAGCCGCTTTTTGGCAGCGATCTTGCCGGCAAATACGCCGATGGTCTCCTGATGGATTTTATAGGCCAGCGATGGGTCGAAGCGTTGCCGAGGGTCCGTGAGCCAGGCACGCAAGGTCCGTACCTGCGCATCCAAATCGGAACCTGAAATGTTGAGGTCGCTCCAATCGGCATCTGTCGCAGTGAGGACCCAACCGTAGCTCTTTTTGTCGAAGTCGAACACAACGAGCGCTTCATCCTCGGCCAGTAGCGCTTGCAGCTCTTGCAACAGGACTGGCTGCGGCTTGGACAACGCGACATAGCCGGGAAACTGCTCATTCAAGATTCGACCAATCCGCACGCGCTCGGCCTTGACCGCCTCGACCCGCTTGCGGATCTGCTCCTCAGCCGCCGCGGATCGTTCCGCAGGTGGCTTGGAGACAAAGGCGATGACTGCTTTGTCCATGCCTTCCGCTTCGGCAGCCAAGTCCTGATCGCGCCAGACAAATTTCGCGAGATCATCGCTGCCAGCGGCAAAGCGGGCCGCGAGCTTGGAGACGGCATTGGCGGCAGCGGAGGATGAGACGCGCTGGACGATTTCGAAGCTGTCCGCCAAGCCTTGTTCCGGGCTGATCAGCCTCTGGCCTTGAGCTGCAAACAGCGCGGGAAATGCAACGGTCTTGCTCGCGGTGCCCTGCAAACGGGTGCGGTTGATAATCGGCAACGCATCCGCATACCGACCCTGCTCGTTGTAGAGCAAAGCCCGAGTGTTCAGCGACATTGCGACGCTCGGATGATCGGGCCCGAACATCTTTTCGGAAATCGCTAATGATCGCTGCAACAAAGCATCCGCTTCGGTGTAGCGGCCTTGGTTGCCATACAGAAAAGCCAGACTGTTCAGTGCTGCAGCGACATCTGGATGATCAGGCCCCAACGTCTTTTCCAGTATGGCCAGGGAACGTTGATACAAAGGCTCGGCGTCGGCGTAGCGGCGTTCGCCCCAATACAGCCTGGCCAGAGCGTACAGCGAGCGAGCGACATCGGGGTGATCGGGTCCAAGTGCCTTCTCGCGAATGGCTAAGGACCGCTGATGCAAAGGCTCTGCTTCGGTGTCGCGGCCCTCGTTCCAATAGAGGCTAGCGAGACTGTTCAGCGCTCCAGCAACATCGGGATGATCGGGACCGAATGACTTCTCAAGTATAACCAAGGAGCGCTGATACAACGGCTCGGCATCGGCATAGCGGCCTTGGTTCATATAGAGGCCAGCGAGTTCGCTCAGAGTCGCTGAAAGATCGGGGTGATCG
>CATPCO010000728.1 GCA_955652925.1 uncultured Xanthobacteraceae bacterium
AGGTTGAAAGCTCTTGCGGCCTGCTGGCGGCACTCGTCCGCATTCTGGCGGAATTCATCTGCACGGCTCATCGGGTTGGTTCCCAACAAGGCCCTCCTCGCGTTTGCCTGAAATGATAAAAAATATCGCCGATTTGGCAAGCCGCCTGAGGGTGGCGGCCTCGTCGTTTCTATTCAGCTTCGGTCAGGAGCCTTCTTGGCTGCGGGCGAAGTGCGCCTCCAATGAACGACGCATGTCCGAAGTGAGAACAAAATTTGAACGGGAGGGGCTATTTTCGTGCAAAAAAATCTGGCTCTGGTGGAGCGCACCCCCTTGAAACAAACTTTGCCTTTTCTAAATCGGTTTGCCGTCGGGCGCCCGATTTGGGGCTCGATGAGGCGGCCTGCCGGGGCGATCTCGGAGACCACTCTTTATCCATGTTGCTCAATAGGAGGATATGGCGATGAACCTCAACCTTGACCCCTTCTGGCGCTCGAGCATCGGTTTCGACCGCGTGTTGGATCAGCCCAGCAATGTGTTTACGCATCCCTCGGAGGTGGTCAGCCCACGTAAGCAGAAAGTCCATCGCCGGTTGCCGTGAGCGATCCGACCGATCGTGGCAGTTCGCCTCGATGCTCTTCCATCATGCCTGTGCGGGCGCTGAGATTGACTTCGGCGCGGTTGTAGCCAGCACCCTCCGGACGGATAAGATCACCCTTGAAGGAAAGCGTAGCCAAGCGCGAATAGGGGCCGGGGTCCCAGCGGCTTTTCGGGTCGCTGATGTGGAAGGAAAAGTAATAGTCCCAGCTGGCCGCGCGCATTGCATAACCAACGTACTCATCACGCGCACGCTTCTTGCGGCGGCGTTTTGAGGGCTTGCGAGTCCGGTTCGGCTTTAGCGGAGTATGGCTCTCTTCGCCTTGCTGGTTTGAATTTGCGATTGGCATGGGACGCCTCCACTCCCGTTTGCAACTGCGTTACCTCGCTTCTTTACCAGCTTGTTTTGTCGATCGCCCGTGTCAGCGTCCGCGGCGAAACAATGTCGCTTAGTTCGCGAATCGCGCGCTTGAGCGTTGGCTCAGAGTCTCAAGCAATGGTCACTTGCAGTCGCGCGTTTGAATAAAGGCACCACGCACTAACCCTTGGAAAATCGGTGCTCCATCGCTTTCGCGATCACTTTGCCGATGCGGTTGCGCACAGCGGGATTTTTGAACATTGGATCGAGTTTATACGGCGGGAGCGGCTCCTGCGATTGCAAGAGCGCATAAGCCCTGGTGCGATGCTGGGCGACTCTCAGAGGCGCCATTGCCGTATTGCGAGAGCGCTGTGCCACAACCAAGTACATTCCAACACGATGTTTCTCAGCCTTATAGATCAAGGAGTGCGCGAACCTTGCGAGTGAGCTCGTCAATTGAAAATGGCTTTCCGAGCATCTGCACGCTCGGGTCCAGCCGTCCATGGTGCACGATGGCATTGCGCGTATAACCGGTCGTGAACAGCACTTTCAATCCAGGATGGCGGCGCACCGCCTCGTCGGCAAGCTGACGGCCATTGACACCTCCTGGCATCACGACGTCGGTGAAGAGAAGATCGATTTTGTTGCTATCAAGTATTTGCAGGGCGGCGGCCCCGGTCGGCGCCTCCAACACGCGATACCCAAGCTCGCATAATGTATCGACCGTGTAGGATCGAAGTGCATTGTCGTCTTCAACGACAAGAATCGTTTCCGTTCCAATCGCCCCCGCTCCATCCCGTGTGCGTTCAATGTGGTCCGTATGCTCCTCTGCTCCGATGTAGCGTGGAAGATAAATTTTCACAGTCGTCCCTTCGCCAAGTTCGCTGTACACCTTCACGTGGCCTGCCGACTGGCGCACAAATCCATACACTTGACTGAGGCCCAATCCGGTTCCTTTGCCCACCTCCTTGGTCGTGAAGAACGGATCGAACGCGCGTTCCAGCGTCAATTGGTCCATCCCAACTCCGGTGTCGGTGACCGCAATCAAGACGTATTGGCCCACTTCCACTGGTTCCGGGATCGAGCTCACATAAGTATCGTCGAGGTAGCAATTCGCGGTTTCGATTGTCACCTTGCCGCCGTGAGGCAGGGCATCGCGGGCATTGACAGCGAGATTTAGAACCGCGTTCTCGAGTTGGTGGGGATCGACATTCGTGCGCCAAAGTCCACCGGCCAGCACCGTCTCCAGCGACACCGATTCCCCAAGGGTGCGCCGCAGAAACTCACATATCCCGCTCACCAGCTTGTTGGCGTCGATAGCCCTGGGAGCGAGGGGCTGCTGGCGTGAGAATGCGAGCAGTCGGTCGGTGAGGGTTACTGCGCGTTGCACACCTTGCAACGCCATGTCTCTGGCGCGCGCGATCCGCTCCGCTGCCGGCGACGCGCCAAGTTCCGGGATTTGACGACCAATCGCATCAAGTCCGCCCATCACGATCGTCAGCAGGTTGTTGAAGTCATGGGCAACGCCACCGGTCAGCTGGCCGACCGCTTCCATTTTCTGCGCCTGCCGAAGCAGTTCCTCAGCCTTGATGCGAGCTTCATTTTGGATTTCCAGTTCGCGTGTGCGCTCCTTGACGGCTTCCTCTAGCGTTTCCGTGAAGGCCCTAAGCTGGACGATCGCGCGCTTGCGTCCGGTTATGTCAACATTGACCCCCACCGCACGCATCGCCCGGCCGCCCTCGTCGTAGAAGATAATGGTGCGGGCTTCAATCCATTTCAGTTTACCGCCACCAGGGCTGAGGATCCGGAACTCGGCGTGCAACTCCCGCTGTTGCGTGGCAAAGGCGGAATCGATCATGTCAACGATGCGCGGCACATCTTCGCGAAAGATGCATTTGAGCCAAGTGTCGTAACGTCCATCGAATTCAGTCAGCTGGTAAATGGACATGAATTTGGGCGAGAGCCGCATCACATCTGTCTGCACCTGCCACTCGAATATGCCGGCGCGCCCCGCCTCCTGGGCAAGCCCGAGAAGCTCTTCGGTCTCTCGGAGGCGCGATAGCGCATCCTGAAGCTCGGTGATTTCTTTACCAGACACTTGCTTTGCTGCTCTATTCGACTTCACGACTATATCCAAGCTGTGACGCATTTGTTTTAGCCGCCAAGCACGCGCTTCGCTTCAGCCATGGCCTTGAGTTTGCCGAATGCGACTTGCCGCGGCAAATGGTTGAAGCCGCAGGAACTGGTAATAATCGTTTGTTCCGGCGCGAGCCATCCGTACTTCTTAATACGCCCGGCCACGGTCTCGCCGGTCTCGACTTTGGGGTCTTGAACGTCAACGGCGCCGACACCAAGCTGTCTGTTGCCTAGGCAGCCCTCGTAGTGATGTGTCATGTCGTACTCGATCAGGTAGGATGAGCATTCAATCTTGCAGACGAGGTCGGCCTTATAGCGGCCGACATCGAAATAGCGATGCCCGATCTGAGCATCGTATTCCTTACCCACAGCGTAATTGCCCTGACAGATATGCATCGATACGTGCACTTTGTCTGCGAGTCCCTCAATCGCGAGGTTGATCGCCTCGAC
>CATPCO010000729.1 GCA_955652925.1 uncultured Xanthobacteraceae bacterium
CCACTGCATTGTCGCGCGACTGCGCCAGCAATCCGCCCGCGACCGATTTCACGGCGATCCCCGCCGCGCGCGGATCGGGCAGAGCGCCCGCCAGCAACAGGCGCAGGTTCTTCTTGGCGCCGACAATCGCAACGGCTTCTTGCGTGGCATCAGGCGCAATGATCACCTCGGTGAAGATCTCCGTGATGGCGCGCGCCGCTTGCGCGTCGAGCTGCCGATTGACCGCGACGATGCCCCCGAAGGCGGATACGGGATCGCAGGCGAGCGCCTTGCGATAGGCGTCGAGCAGGCTCGCTCCCTCAGCAACGCCGCAAGGGTTGGCATGCTTGACAATGACGCAGGCCGCGATGCGCGAAGGGTCGAACTCGGCAACGCATTCGTAGGCCGCATCCGTATCGTTGATGTTGTTGTAGGAGAGCTGCTTGCCCTGAACCTGCCGCGCGGTCGCGACCCCGGCGCGCAATTCGGACGTGCGATAGAACGCCGCCTGCTGGTGCGGGTTCTCGCCGTAGCGCAGCGGCTGCAGCAGGCTTCCTCCGATCGCGCGATAGGCCGGCGCCTCCTCTTTCGTCTGCTGCGCAAACCAGCTCGCAATCGCGGCGTCGTAGACCGCGGTGCGGGCGTAAGCTTTGGCCGCCAGCTTGCGGCGCAAGGCCAGCGTGGTCGCGCCGCCATGCTGTTTGAGCTCGTTTTGCAGCACGACGTAATCGCCGACGTCGACAATCACCGCGACATGCGCATGATTTTTCGCGCCAGCGCGGATCATGGCGGGACCGCCGATATCGATGTTCTCAATGCAGGTCGCAAAATCCTTGCCCTGCGCGACCGTCGCTTCGAAGGGGTAGAGATTGACGACCAGGAGATCGATCGGCCTTATGCCGTGTGCCTGCATGGCCGCCGCGTGCGCCGCGTCGTCACGAATGGCAAGCAGTGCGCCGTGCACGGCGGGGTGCAGCGTCTTCACCCGCCCATCCATCATTTCGGGAAAGCCCGTGATCTCCGCGACGTCGAGTGCGGTCAGCCCCGCCTCCCTGAGCGCTTTGCGTGTTCCGCCAGTCGAAATGAGCTCGATGCCGTATCCCGCAAGTGCGCGCGCAAACTCGACGAGCCCCGTCTTGTCCGAAACGGAAATCAGTGCGCGCGCGACACGTCGGAGCTGCTCAGCCATTGTTCAAGGTCATAGCGGCAATTGCGGCTCGTCGCTACGATCGCGCCGCGCGGGCGCAGGTGCCGTCCCCGCCGGCGCTAGCGCGAAACTCCACTGCACCCGCATCACCTTTCGCGCGCGGCCGTAGATCACGATCTGCGCCGTGCGGCGCGGTCCCTCGGCGCCCGCAAGATAAACGCTCTCCTCGATGTCGATGCGATCTTCATAAGCGTTGAAGCTCCACATCTCCTTGTTGGGCATCAGCAGCATGGCGCTGTGCCCGTCCGCAAGCCGGTTCGCCTTGATCGAGGGATGCAGGTGAAATCGCAGCGCAAACTGATCGCGCCCCATGGGTACATTTTCACCCTTCACCGGCGTGAACACGTCCTCGCCGGCGAGCTTCTGTCCATCCGAGGAAAGGTTCAGCGTGCGGTGATGAATGACGTTGAACAGGTCCCCGTAGCCGTCGTGGGAGGCCTGCAGCTGCAGGGGTTCGCTGTGCTCTTCCCGCGTGACTTCGATGCTGCGGGGACCACCGACCATGGGTACGCCGTCGAGCATGCGCTTGACCAAGCCGGACTCGATGAAGCCGCAGCAGGATGTGTCGTTCAGTGTCGCCGTCGAATGGGCGGCCGTTGCGCGCGTCACCTGGCGCCAGCTCGCGCGCCCGCTGATGGGCAGTCCGCAATTGACGACGATGCGCTGCTGCTTGGTTGAAAGCTCAAACGCCAGACAACCGGCGTGGGCGTCCTGGCTCACCGCCAGTGCCGGCGCTTTGCCCGTGTCCATCAAAACGAGCGTGCCGCCGCTTTCGAGCCGCTGATAACCGGAATGAGGGGCATTGGCGAGCGGCGTGCCGCGCGCATCATCATAGGCCAGGATGGTCGTGAGTAGATCGGTTGGTGTCGGCCCCATCCCGTTGAACAGCGCGAAATTGCCATCGCCATGGCGGAAGAAACGAAGCATCGGAATCATGCGGTCGATGGCATTGAGCAGCGCCTGAGGCGGCGCAAGATTGCGCGCGCTAAACGCGGTTCGCAGCGGCAGGAGATCGATCAACAGCGCGATGAGCGCGCCGGGATTGCGGCTGATGTGCCCGCCGTCAGGCAGAATCTGCCGCAGCAATTCATCGCTCAGTCGCTTGCTTGCCGCGCGGATATTGCGCTGCTGCCCGGCCATGCATAACGCCGCGTAGGCCAGTGCCATGGTCACTTGCAATCGCGGGACGCCGTCGCTCGGTCGTGAATAACGCAAGTGCCGCAGGTGGCGCGCTAGGCTGCGCATGAAGCGCCGGTAGAACTCGACATCGGCGTCTTCGAGCAGGAGCGGAGCCTGGCACAGCCACGCGATCACCCGCCGCGCCACGACCTCGGGACGCCAGGCGATGGGGTCGCCCCAGCGATTGAGGGTGATCCACTCATCGACCAGCGCGCGGGCATTGGCACGTGTGATTGTAGACTGCGCGGCGCGCAGGTGGCGCAGCCATCCAAAGCCGAAGAGCGCGGCCGCCCAGTCCTCCGAGGGCGCAGCGATCTCGAACGGCGAGCGCGCGTCACAGACGACGACCTTTCCGGCAAACACGAACCGGCCGGCATAGATCTCGCTCGCGCGTGTTGCATCAGTGGTGCGCAAATCCTGCGGCGCAATCACCAGACGGTCAGGCTTGCCGAACGAGAACAGCCAGTTGACGATGGGATGCGTGGTGACGCGGCCAAGGAGCCTGCCCGCCATTGCGCGCGCCACAAGCACGGACAGCTTGGTTCGTTCCGCGACCGAGGCGCGCGACATGCTCCCCTCCTTGCGGGCTCGGTCCCGCGATTCGCAAGATACTCTATCCCTCCCGTAAAGGGGCAGAGCCATCTGATGGTCTGAACCGGTGCCGCAGCGATGCCTCCCGCTGAAGGGTGGGCAATCGCATGTGACAAGCGTCCCAACCAACCCCAGACGGGAAGCACATCGCGGTCGCGAAGCTTGTAGGGGCGGGTTTTAAACCCGCCCTTGTGCCACAGGCTCGCCGCGAGAGAATGGCCGTCATCAGCTGCGCAATCACATCCGCTCAAGCCGTGCGGCATAAAATCCGTCGAGACCCGCCATGATCGGATCGGGATCAGGAAGATGACAGGGCAGCGTGCGCAGGTCGCCGTCCGCCGTAAGCCATTCCGGTAATGCGTTTATCTCGTGAGCTTTGATGGGGACGCGTCGCATCTGCGGGTGGCTCCCGAGGAAAGCGCGCACGATCTCGATACATTCCTCCGGCTCGAGCGAGCACGTGCAATAGAGGAGC
>CATPCO010000730.1 GCA_955652925.1 uncultured Xanthobacteraceae bacterium
CTCATCGAACCCGCCGCGGCGATCGCTTTTTCGCTGGGCGCGCTGCCAGCCCGGCGTGCCATAGCTCGAGCTGAAATGGGTCATCTCATCGAAGCGCGACGCCCCGATATTGCCGTAGCCGGAGAAGGCGCCCTTCGATTCGTTGACCTCCACATCCGCTTCCGGCAGCTCGTCGAGAAAACGCGATGGAATGTTCGACGACCACAGGCCGTGCATGCGCCGGTTGGCGGCGAAATAGATTTTCGCCCTGCGCCGCGCGCGGGTGATTCCCACATGGGCCAGGCGCCGCTCCTCCTCGAGACCGGCGCGCCCCTGATCGTCCAATACGCGTCGATGCGGGAATAGCCCTTCTTCCCAGCCCGGAAGATAAACGGTGTCGAATTCGAGCCCCTTGGCGGAATGCAATGTCATGACGGACACCGCTTCGCCTTCGCCCTTGTCCGTGTCCGTGACCAGCGAAATGTGCTCGAGAAACCCAGCCAATGTCTCGAACTCCTCCATCGAGCGCAGCAATTCCTTGAGATTCTCCAGCCGGCCCGCGGCGTCCGCGCTGCGATCCTTTTGCCACATCTCGGTGTAGCCGGATTCGTCGAGCACGATCTCCGCGAGACGGGTATGGGGGAGCGTGTCTTTCTGTGCGCGCCAGCGCTCGAAGCAAGCAAGCAGATCGCGCAACGCATTGCGCGGCTTGGGCTTGAGCTCGTCGGTGGCGATCACGGCGGCTGCCGCCTCGGTGAGCGGGATGCGCCGCTTGCGCGCGAGATCATGCAGGCACTGGACCGTGGCGTCGCCGAGCCCGCGCTTGGGCACATTCACAATGCGCTCGAACGCAAGATCGTCGCTACTGGAATGGAGCACGCGCAGGTAAGCGAGAGCATCGCGGATCTCCTGACGCTCATAAAATCGCGGACCGCCGATGACGCGATAAGGCAGTCCGAGGGTGACGAAGCGATCCTCGAACTCCCGCATCTGAAACGACGCGCGCACCAGGATCGCCATCTCGTCGAGCGAATGCGGCTTGCCGGTGCCATCATCGCGCTGGAGCTGTTCGATATCCTCGCCGACCGCACGCGCTTCTTCCTCTGAATCCCAGCAGGATATCACCTGCACCTTGTGTCCCGGCGCATCCTCGGTGCGCAGCGTCTTGCCGAGCCGTCCCTGGTTATGTGCAATGAGGTGGGAGGCAGCCGCCAGAATGTGGCCGGTCGAGCGGTAATTGCGCTCGAGCCGAATGGTTTTGGCACCGGGGAAATCGTGCTCGAAACGCAGAATGTTGTCGATCTCGGCGCCGCGCCAGCCATAGATCGACTGGTCGTCATCGCCCACACAGCAAATGTTTTTCAGCACGCGGGGAGCCGTCTGCACCGCGGGCGCGGCAGACTCGGTCTGCGCCGTGCCCGCCGCGCGGCTTGTGCTCTGTCCCAACAGCCGCAGCCAGAGATACTGGGCGACGTTGGTGTCCTGATATTCGTCGACCAGAATGTACCGGAAGCGGTTCTGATATTGCCGCACGACCTCCGGCTGCTCGCGGAAAAGACGAATGGTTTGCAGGAGCAGATCGCCGAAATCGGCGGCGTTGAGTACCTTTAGGCGGTCCTGATAGGCGCAATAGAGTTTCTTGCCTTTGCCGCCGGCGAAGCTTGCGGCCTCTCCGCCCGGCACCTGCTCCGGCAGGAGGCCCCGGTTTTTCCAGCTGTCGATCAGGCCCGCAAGGACGCGCCCCGGCCAACGCTTCTCATCGATATTCTCTGCCTTCAGCAGCTGCTTGAGCAGCCGGATCTGATCGTCCTGGTCGAGGATGGTGAAATCAGGCTTGAGCCCGACTAGTTCGGCATGCCGCCGCAGGATTTTCGCGCCGATGGAATGAAAGGTGCCGAGCCAGGGCATGCCCTCCACGACCTGGCCAACCATAGTGCCGACGCGGGTCTTCATTTCCCGCGCCGCCTTGTTGGTGAAGGTCACGGCCAGAATATCGCCGGGGCGTGCGCGGCTGGTGGCGAGGATATGTGCGATCCTGGTGGTCAACACCCGCGTCTTGCCCGTCCCGGCTCCGGCAAGCACGAGCACCGGACCTTCCAGGGTCTCCACCGCCAGGCGTTGTTCCGGATTGAGGTCGCTCAGATAGGACGCGCCCTGCGCCGCGCGTGCGCGGGCGGCGATGCCGCCCGGCTTCGGCGCGCTCCATAACGGATCGAACTGGCTCGGATCAGCCATCCTCATTCCCTGAACAGCCGGCGCCGTGCAAGGACGCCCGCGCGAATCTCACGCTAAGATGGCACTCAAACGGGCAGATGGGGAGAGCCAATCCCTACGCTGCGCCCTTGCCCGGTATTGCGATCCGGCGCCCGGCGGCCGCCGGACGCGGCAGCCTGGAATGGGCGCTCTGCATGCGCCCGAGCGCGGCGGCAACGGAATCGGGAAACGGCAGGGTGCGTTTCGCCGTCATGTCGACGTGCAACGACATGTTTTCAGAGGTGGCCGACACCCATCCCTCGCCAGCGTGAAACAGCTGCTCGAAATAATGCATCCGTTTCTGATCGTAGTCCAGGAGCTGAAATGTCACGCGTACCGGATCCTCCGCATGCAACTCGCGCAGGTAACGCACATGCACTTCAGCGGTGAAACAGGAATGCTTGTGTTCCCTGACGGAATCAAGACCGCACCCTAACAGCTCGAAAACTTCGTCGACTGCACGGTCGAACAGCACGTTGTAGTAGGCCATGTTCAGATGGCCGTTGTAGTCGATCCATGCCGGTTCCACCCGCATGAGCGAGGAGACGAACGGGGCAAAGAACAAGGGTTCGAG
>CATPCO010000731.1 GCA_955652925.1 uncultured Xanthobacteraceae bacterium
GCAGCAGCGGCCGCACCCGTCACAGAGGCTTTCCCACTCGGAATCACTCATTTCCCGCAAGGACTTACGGCGCCAGAACGGAACATCTTCAGCGGTCATTGCGCAATTGTCCCCGCTCGTCGTGCTCGCTTGCCACTCGCCCCTGCCGCGAGTCCGGGCGCGAAATGTAGTATTGCACGATTTCCATTCACCTTGTGGCTCTCCCGTCATAGTTTGGAACCACTGTTTCGGTTAAAACAATCGCCCCACGGCTGGGCGGCCCCGTCCTGCCGCCATTGGGATTTGGGCCCGAGGGAACTTTGCGCGACCTCTTCCACGACAATGAGCGCGGCGGCTGGAAGGCCTGGTGGCGCCGGTTCTTCCTCGACCTCGATTCGCGCATCGATTTTGGACTGTATCAGGCCAAGACCTGGGGACGCGAGCTCTATGAGCGCTTCACCGTCTTCATGGATCGGTTTCATGTCGCCGGCTGGCGCCGCTGGTATTTCGTCGAGCCGATTTCAGAAGGTCTGAGCCTCGGCAGTGGTGGCCTGCTGGTCATGCTGGCGCTTGCCATTCCGGCCTTCCGCGAGACTTCGGATGACGACTGGCTCAAGAAGTCGGAGCTCGCCGTCACGTTCCTTGACCGCTACGGAAACGAGGTGGGCTCCCGCGGCATCAAGCATAACGACTCATTGCAGCTCGAAGAATTTCCCGATCATCTCATCAAGGCGACGCTGGCCACCGAGGATCGCCGGTTCTACGACCATTTCGGCATCGACATCCCCGGTCTGTTTCGAGCCATGACCGCAAACGCGAGGGCAGGCGGCGTCGTGCAGGGCGGCTCCTCTATTTCCCAGCAGCTTGCGAAGAACCTTTTCCTCTCGAATGAGCGGACCCTTGAGCGCAAGGTGAAGGAAGCGTTCCTTGCCCTGTGGCTCGAAACGCGACTGCCAAAGAATGAAATTCTCAAGCTGTACCTTGACCGTGCCTATCTCGGTGGCGGCACGTTCGGTGTCGATGCGGCTGCGCAATATTACTTCAACAAGTCTGCGCGCGACGTGAACTTGGCCGAAGCGGCCATGCTGGCGGGGCTGTTCAAGGCTCCATCCAAATTCGCACCCCACATCAACCTGCCGGCGGCGCGTGCACGCGCAAACGTGGTGCTGGATAACCTCGTGGACGCGGGTTTCATGACCGAAGGTCAGGTCTTCGGCGCGCGGCGCAATCCGGCCACCCCGGTCGACCGCCGCGACGAACGCTCCCCCAATTATTATCTCGATTGGGCCTTCGACGAGATGAAGAAGCTCGTTGAGACGCTGCCCAAGTCCGTGCATGAGCGCGTCTTCGTGGTGCGGCTGGCGCTTGATTCCGACCTGCAGAAGAATGCCGAGAAGGCGGTCGAAAACTCGCTGCGGCAATACGGCCGTGAATACAACGTCAAGCAGGGTGCCTCCGTGTTGATGGAGGTCGACGGCGCGGTGCGCGCGATGGTCGGCGGGCTTGATTACGGTGAAAGTCAGTTCAACCGCGCGACCGACGCGCTACGTCAGCCGGGCTCATCGTTCAAACCGTATGTCTATGCCACGGCCTTGATGAACGGTTTCAAGCCCACTTCCGTGGTGGTCGACTCTCCCGTTTGCATCGGCAACTGGTGTCCCAAGAACTACGGCGGCGGGTTCGGCGGTGCGATGACGCTGACCGAGGCCCTCAAACGCTCGGTCAACGTGATCGCGGTGAAGCTGTCAATCGCGATCGGCCATGGCAATCCGAAGAAGGGCCGCGCCATGATCAGGGACGTCGCGCGCAAGGCCGGCATCCGCACGCCGCTGCCCGATACGCCCTCCATGCCGATCGGCGCCGACGAGGTGACCGTGCTCGATCACACGGGCGCCTACACCATGTTTGCCAATCTCGGCAAAGCATACACTCCACATGCCGTTCTCGAGGTCCGCAGCGGAGCGGGTGAGCTCATCTGGCGGTGGGACCGTGACGGCAAAAAGCCGGTCCAGGTCATTCCGCCGCAGGTTGCCTCCGACATGGTCAACATGATGACCAAGGTGGTCGAAGAAGGAACGGCAAGACGTGCCATTCTCGATGGCATCAGGGCGGCGGGCAAGACCGGCACGACGAACGCGTATCGTGATGCCTGGTTTGTGGGTTACACCGGGAATTTCGTCTGCGGTGTCTGGTTCGGCAACGACGACTATAAAACCATGAACCAGATGACCGGCGGCTCGTTGCCGGCACAGACCTGGCACGAGATCATGGCTTATTCCCACGAGGGGATCGAGCTAAGACAGATTCCAGGCATTGCTGGATCCACTGGACGCGCAGTCGTTTCCGATGCACGCAAGGAAAAGGAAAGCGTCCCCACCGAAGGCGGCCGGCCCGCAATCCTGACCAGGCGCGGCACCGAATCCTTGCTTCGGGTAGAGCGCATGATGGATGATGCCACTCGTGCGCTGGCGACGAGCCCGCGCGAGCGGAGCAAGACGACTGACGCGCAGCAAGGCGGCTCAGGACAGCGGCATCAAGCTTCAGCGACGCAAACCGAGCAAGCACCTGCGGGTGACTGAGCTGGCGATGAGTGTTGCGACATCCGGCTAACTGCATCTGATTGGATCGAGCGTGCGGCTACTTTTCGGAATGGTGTTCGCGTTGACATTAGCGGCGGCCATCGGTCTTGGCACGACCTGGATGGCGTTAACGCAGGGTATTGCTTACGGGGGCGTTTCCATCGGCGCGTGGACCGCGTGGCCCAAGAACGGGACCTCCGGAATCGATCCCTATGCGCGCGCGATCGTGGCGCGCACCGGGGAACTGCCGGTCGGCTCAGGCGATGGGGTCGCCTTCTACGCGCGCGCCGATGATTCCGGCCAGGCACTCGACGGACGTTGCGATGTGCTCCTGAGCGGAATTACCCCGCAGGCGCGCTTTTGGACGCTCACGCTGTATGATTTTGACGGCCACCTGGTCGCCAACTCTGTTCGGCGGCACGGCTTTACCAGCCAGGAAGTCATCCGAAAATCGGATGGAAGCTTCGACATCATGGTTGGCCCGCGCGCGCGGCCGGGCAATTGGATACCCACCGGGGGAGCCGAGAGATATCAGCTGGTGCTGCGCCTTTATGATACGCCGATCGGTATGGCAACCCGCTCGAGCTCTGAGGTTCCAATGCCGACGCTGCGCAAGGGGCCGTGCCAATGATCCGGTTCGGGCTCTGGCTCCTCGGTGCGCTCCTGCTCGCAGGCGTGGTGCACCTCGTAACAATCCTGCTGCTTCCGAGCCTGGCCACGCAGGATGCCTACGCCCGGGTGGCCGCGATCGCGCCGGTGAACGCGGTGGTCCCAGTGCCGGCGCCGACACCGGAAAATGCCGTGATGCCGTTCATGGATCCGGCTTTTGCGACATCGGTGTGCCGATACGATCTCGCGCGCGGGCCGCTGAAATTCTCAGTCCCGATCAGCCAAGCCTACACGTCCGTATCGTTCTATTCCCGCGGCGATGTCGCCTACTATGCCATCAATGATCGCGCCGCAGGACGACGCGTCATTGAACTTGATCTCATGACCGGTGCGCAAAGGGCGGACCTGCCCGACAACGAGGACATCACCAGAGCAGACCGGCTGATTGTCACTTCGCCGACGAGAACGGGCTTGATTGTGATCAGGGCGCTCACCCCTGAGGCTGGATGGATCCCCGCGGCGCGCAATGCACTCGCAGCGGCGCGCTGCGCGCCCCAGTAATTCTCTCTAAGAGCGATTGGCTCGCGGTCGTCGCCGCCTGCGTGAACTCGGGCTGGTAGCTGGCTCCGAGCCCTTTGTGTCGTGCTCGGTGTAGCGCTCGATCCGGATAACCGGAAGGATGATCACCGTCGCCGTTTCTGGTCTGACGGCCAGTGACCTTGGCCCGCGCCCAAAACGTGCTGCTGCCGGAAAGCTGATGACGGTACCCATTTCTTTCCCCCGCCCCGAGACACCATGATTAGCTCGGCTCCTGCCACGATTTGAGATGCGCAAGGTTAACGGTCCGCTAACACAGCAACTGTAGGTTATTTCAATCTCGCGGTGTTGCAATAAAGGCGCAGTGACGATGATGGAATTCCCATCGGCGTTCCCTGGTCTCGAAGATTTGGTCGATCCGGGACAGGGCAATCAAATCGACATGCGTCCGACGTTGCTGCGCGTGCTCACCGATCTTTACCTGCAGCGCGATACTCATCCGCCCGAAGACGAGCGCTACTATACTGAACTTACATTGCGTCTCATCGCCGCCACAGGCTCCGAGGCGCGCGCGGCATTGGCCGAGAGGCTGGCGTCGTACCCGTCCGCGCCTCGTGCGGTGATGGAGCGCCTGGCGCGCGATGTGATTGAAGTTGCAGCTCCCGTTTTGCGCCGTTCGACGTGCTTGACGGATTGCGATCTTGCGGCAATCGCAGCCGAGTTCGGCGGTGCACACGCCGATATCATCGCCGAAAGGCGATCCACAATTTCGTCCGCGCCGCAACCGCCCCATAGTGAGCATTGCGAGCCCAAAAATCTTTGCGAGCTCGCGGAATTATTCTATGCTGCGGGACCCGCGGAGCGCCGGCTCATTCTGATCAACTTGGACTACGCGCCGATCACACCCGCGCAACCCACGGCTTGCATCGTCCGTGCCCACACCTGGCGCCTCGAAACGGCAGCCCTGCAACACAACACCGAGGCGGTGATCCATGAGCTCGAGCGCGCGCTTGGCATCTCGCGCGCGCAGGCGCGGCGCATCATCGGCGATGAGTCAGGCGAGCCGATTGTCGTCGCCGCCAAGGCCCTGGGGCTGCCCGCCGACGTGTTACAGCGCGTTCTGCTGTTCATGAATCCGCGCATCGGTCAATCGGTCGATCGGGTCTTTGCGCTCGCCGAGCTTTACGGCAAGGTCAGCGTTGATGCAGCGCGCCGACTGATCGCGATCTGGCGTGCGTCGGACAAAGTTGAGGGGCCCAGAGCTGGACACGAGCCGGTACCATGGCGCATGGCTGCAGAAAATGCGCGCAGGGCGCTGTCGGAAGTCTCGCGTCGGCCTGCGCAGTCGCGCGATGTGCGTCTGCGGCTCAGGCATCGCTAACCTCGCCAGATTTCCGTGGCGGGAGCACGAGGCTCGATTTCACCCAACCAGATCGTCCAGGAAGTGGCGGGCAGCGCGATCCTCCACCTCTATGATCCAGACGTCGGGATCGAAGCGCATCTCGCGCGCCAAACGCTCCTCGATCTTCGCTTCCGGCGCCTCCGGCAGGCACCTGCTGAACAGGCGATCGGCAGGTCGTGCTGTATCGAACAAGCTCTGCGGCGCCGGTCCAAACAACTCGGCGGTGCCATCGAGCCGATTGAGCTTGACGAAAATGGCTCCGGCCTCCTCGGCGCCGCGCCTGCGCACCGCCGCAAACGCGCCTTCGACGTTGCAGCGGCGAATATACGCCGCGACCCAGATCGCCGATTTCAGCCTCATCCTTTAAGTGTCACTCGAACGACTGCCCGGTGGCAGCTGCGAGCTCCCGGACAACTTGGTCCGATAGCTGACCGGTAACCGGGAGCTTGTGTTCACGTTCGAATTTCTCGATTGCCCGCTGGGTGTCCGTGTCAAGGATACCGCTCGGTTTTATCTGGCCATAGCCGAATTCGGCAAGGGTACGCTGTAGCATCACAATCCGCTGAGAAGCCTCGGTCGGAGCGCCGGTACGTATTCTCATCGGGCCGGGCGGGGGAATTGTTCCAGTGACACCCTTGGGAGCCTTGCCGGGAGATCGCATAATTGTCTGCAGCAAGATCTCATTCGGCTGCGAGCTTGGTTTAAGGCCAAAGCTCTTCTCGAACTCCCGGATGGCTGTATCGGTTTTGTGCCCATACAGGCCGTCGATGACCCCCTCGTAATAACCCCGGCGCGAGAGTTCGCGCTGAATATCCGTGATAATCTCGCCGGGCATGCGCGGCACGGGCGGCTTGGACGGGGGACTAACGGCGGGCTCGGCCCCTCGCACGGACATGGCCGGCCTTTGATCAAGGCCGGTTGGGCTCTTGTTCCCGTTCTCAGCGACCTTGAACATTGGCGCGGGATGCGAGCCCGACTGCAGGAACAGCACGTTCACGACGATCGCGGTCGCCGCAACGCCGCCCACCAGGAACCCGACAAAATCGCGCCGCGTCCATCCCACCAGCTGGAACGGAAAGGGTGCACGCGTATCGTTGTTGCGTGTCAACGCCGCCTCACCAGCTGCACCGCGACTGCGCATTTTCTTTACTGCGACTCTGGCGCGCCGGCTCGCACACACCGTACCTGCCCCGGGCCGGCATGTTTGGCAGCTCGCCTGTGGGCGCCGACGTCGCTTCGAAATTGAGCGAAAAGAGCCACGCCTTAATGCACGTCCGAATATTAGGAACGTGCTCCCCCCGATTAATTTGCGGGATGCTGTCAGAGCGCACTTAAACGAATGCTAAGGATTGCGAGCGCAATTGCGGCACTGTTTACAATTGGTTGCAAATCCTGTGAAAAATCGATGCTCATTCTCGGCGAATATGGGCAAAAAATGCCGCCGAAATCCAACCGAGGCTTCAAAGCTTGTTGCTAGGCTCCCAGTTGTGCGGCCAAGCCGCCACGGGGCTCGAGGGCAGGCTCATGCGGTTCCTGTTTCGGATCATATTCTGGCTGGGTGTCGTTCTCGTATTCCTGCCCAGGGGCGGGCAGCCGAATGCGTCAGACGGTGGGCTGAGCCCGAGCGATGCCATGACGGCGGCCAAAGCGACCGTCACCGACATGCGGTCCTTTTGTGACCGTCAGCCTGAAGCCTGCGCCGCCGGATCACACGTGGCCGTCGCCCTTGGTCAGCGTGCCCAGTCGGGGGCAAAGCTCATTTACGATTATCTGACCGAATATCTCGGTTCCTCCGCGCGCGACGCAGGCAATTCCGATCGGACCAGCATCGCTGCACGGCACACATCGACCGCTGGTCGTGACACGCTTATGCCCTCCGACCTCGCGCCACCCTGGCGTGGTCCAAGGCCGCGGAGGGACGCGCAACTCGCGCGCACCAATTAGTCAGCGCTTTCTCCCTCGACCTCGCACTTCGGGCCGGGGACCGGAAGCCCGTGGTGCGAGTTGCCAGGGCTTTCTTCCCCCCGACGCTCTCCCGGCTTATATGTGATGCAGGCACTCGCATCACCAAAGCGGCTTGGTCGCAAAGCGCATGGCCATCGACGAGATCATTGAGAACTTTTCGCTGCTGGAGGAGTGGGATGACCGCTACCGCTACGTCATCGAGCTGGGCAAAACACTCGCTCCTCTGAGCGAACGTGACCGCGGTGAGGCTAACAAGGTTCAGGGCTGTGCAAGCCAGGTCTGGCTCGCAACCGTGGTCCGACCCAATGGCGCGGACGGACCGGTCCTGAATTTCACCGGCGATAGCGATGCGCACATCGTACGTGGATTAATCGCCATCTTGTTTGCGCTGTTCTCCGGCCGGCACGCGCGCGAAATCCTGGCGACGGATGCCAACGCGATCTTCGAGCAGCTCGGACTACGTGAGCATCTCACGCCGCAGCACTCGAACGGGTTCCGTTCCATGGTGGAGCGCATCCGGTCGGATGCACGCGTGGCGCTCGCGATGTCGGAGGAGTTGCCCCAGTCGGCCTAGCCTGAGTTTGGCTGAGTGCAGCCGTACTCCCTAAGAGCTGCTCTCAATATGGGCCCGCAGCTCGGCCACCGAGCCAAACCTGACGGTCCCTTCCGGAAGCTTGGCCTCGATCGATCCATCGGCGTAGAGCGTGTACGCCATTCCGTCGACGACGCCGGATTTGAGGATGGCCGGAGAGGGCGGCGGTTGTTCCGGCGCGGGTTCCACGCTCGTGTCCCGGACTGGCGCAGTGGCCGGTTCTTCCGCGACCGGCGGCGCCGCGGGAGCCTCGACCGGCGCGATGGGCGCGTTTTTGGCTGCGCGCGCTTGGTCGGACCAGATCGCGTCAAAATTCTGCGGCGGCGGCATTGGACGCACCGGCCTGGAGCGGAACAGAAAATCGAGCCGCGAGGACTTCAACGCTTCGGCCGCTGAACCCTCCCCCCGGTCTTCCGGGGTCACCATCGGCTCTGGCACCACCGCCTCCGGTCTAATGCGCGGTGCGGGCGCAGGCTGCGTCACCCCGTTTGGAGAGAGCGGCGCTTCGGCCATATCCTCGAGCGGGGGCTCGACCCGCGATCCTTCCGCGCGTGGGATGCTTGATCGCATCCGCTCGATTGCCGCAGCGGAGACTTCGACCGAAGAGGGAGAAGGAGGCGGTGGGGGGCGCGTCTCCCGCACTGGAATTTCCGATCTTGGGCGCGCCACCGGCGCCGGCGGCTGGCGAGCAACGTAGCCGGTCCCGGAGACTGGCAGAGGGCTTCCGACCGCCACGGCCATGGGAACGACGGGTTCCGCTGCGTCGCCCGTCCGATGCGGGCGAACGCCGGTTCTCGCTAGTTGTTCCGAGAGACGGCTAAGCTCGCCGACGACCGCTGACAGCCCCAATAGGATAAAACCGCCGGTGAGCGCGGTCGTGCCCCCGACCATGAGGGTGGTTCCCAGGGTGAACTCGTTGAGCGGTATGCCGAATCCGATCGCAGCCACACCCGAAGCGGCAACCACGATACCCAACACCAACAATACGACAGACATACGCCTACGCCACACCCGACAAGCTACGCTCGGCAGCAGCCCCGCTGCCATGGTTACCAAAGAATTTTGGCCCTGTTCTGCGGCGGCCGCAATAACTATTATGGCATGCCGCCGGGCGACTTCTATATTGCTTAACAAGGGCCGGACGCGGCCACAACCATGCAACCGGTCTTCGCCCACACTATCAGGCTGGTTCTGAGAAGGAGAATCGTCCTCATCCAGAGAGCTTGATCCTTCTTGTGCCGTTGGGCGGTGCACTGACTGCCCCAAATTGGCACGTTCCGTTGCGCCCGGGACTTAGCCACTCCAGACGGCTGTTCCCTCGCGCTCTTCGCTGTCCATCCGCCCAGGAGTAAGCCGATGTCTTTTACGCTGCCTGATCTTCCCTATTCCCACGATGCGCTTGCGCCTTACATGTCACGCGAAACTCTGGAATATCACCACGACAAGCATCACCTCGCGTATGTGAACAACGGCAACAATCTCCTCAAGGGCTCCGAATGGGAAGGCAAATCCCTCGAGGAAGTGGTGAAGGGCTCGTTCGGCAAGAATGCAGGACTCTTCAACAATGCCGGCCAGCACTACAACCACATTCATTTCTGGCAGTGGATGAAGCCGAACGGGGGCGGTGACAAGATTCCGGGCAATCTTGAAAAGAAAATCGCCGCCGATCTTGGGTCGATCGCCAAGATGAAGGAAGATTTCATTCAGGCCGGTGTCACACAGTTCGGGTCCGGCTGGTGCTGGCTGGCCGTCAAAGACGGCAAGATCACCGTGACCAAGACCCCGAACGGCGAGAATCCGCTCGTGCACGGCGGCAAGCCGATCCTGGGCTGCGATGTCTGGGAACACTCCTATTACATCGATTATCGCAACCGCCGGCCCGATTATCTCAAGGCCTTCATGGATCATCTGGTCAATTGGGAACACGTAGCCAAGATGTTTGACGCTGCCATGAAATGAAAGCAGTGGCGCGACCCTGCGCGTGAAGCCGGCGCGCCCAGATGCGCGTGCGCGACCGAGCGGATCGTGATTTCCGGGGCGCTCCATCGCGCAAGCTGGTCCAAATCATCCGCTGGGAGCCGCGTCTATGATCGGCTCGCGGCGGGCGTGCTTGTCGGCGTGGGCATTATCGCCTTCCTTCACTTCCGCGATTACGGGCTAAGCTGGGACGATTATACCCACGCCCAATATGGCGAGCTTCTGCTGCAGTTCTATGCTTCAGGCTTTCATGATCAGCGCGCGCTCTCCTGGGTAAATCTGTACTACTACGGCGGCGGCTTTGACCTCATGGCCGCCGCCGCTGCCAAGGTGCTTCCATTCAGTCTGTTCGAGACACGCAGGCTTGCGGGTGCCGCGGTCGGCATTCTGGGCCTGTTCGTCACCTGGCGAATTGGCCGCCGCACGGGCGGGCCGCCTGCGGGCCTGCTTGCGCTCATCCTCCTTGCCGCCTGCCCGCTCTACTACGGCCATATGTTCATGAACCCGAAGGACGCGCCCTTCGCGGCTGCGATGGCTATTCTTTTATTGGCGAACGTTCGCGCCATGGAAGAGTATCCGCGGCCTTCACTTGCGAGCGCGCTA
>CATPCO010000732.1 GCA_955652925.1 uncultured Xanthobacteraceae bacterium
GCGCTGGCGACCGGGCCGAAGGTGCTGCTGCTCGATGAACCGTTTGGCGCACTCGACGCGCAGACCCGCGTCATCATGCAGCAGATCCTCAACAACATATGGCAGCGGCTGAAGACCTCGGTGCTGTTCGTGACTCACGACATCGACGAGGCGATCTTCCTCTCCGACCGCGTCTACTGCATGACTGCGCGTCCCGGCACAATCAAAGCCGAGATCGTTGTTCCATTGGCGCGGCCGCGCGACCCATCCATGATGATGTCATCGGAATTCCTCGCGTTGCGGCGCGGGCTGATGTCGCTCATTCGCGAGGAAAGCCTCAAGGCCATGGGCGGCGAGATCAACGCGCTGGCGCTGCAAGGCCTCAATATCGATCTGCACGGGCAAAGCCTCGCTGACGTGATTTGACGCGTCACACGTCGTTCTTGCGGCGCAATAAGGCACGCCGATTGCACCACAGGCAGGGACGCCTATTCCAGCCCCGGCAAACTGCTGCTTCCGCAGGCACAGCGCACATGGATTGTGCAGCCTTTGTACAAAAAGTGCATCAGCGTGACACAGGCACACCAAGCCGTCCTTCCAAATCCGCATCAAGGCGCATCGAGAGCCTTCTTTTCCGGCCCACTTATCCACTGACAGGAGCGTGCCATGAAACGAACATCCCTGCTTGCGCTTAGCGCGGCGCTGGCGCTTGCGCTGGTGGCTGGTCTCGCTGCGCCGGCCGCCGCCCAGACCAAGCTCAAATTCGTACTGAACTGGAAATACCAGGGACCGCAGGGAATCTTTTTCCTTCCCGAGGATCGCGGGTACTACAAGGCCGAAGGGCTCGAACTCACGATCGATCAGGGTAACGGGTCGGGTGCCGCGGTGCCGCTGGTTGCGAACGGCACCTATGACGTCGGCTTCGGCGACATCAACGCGCTCATCGAGCTCGCGGGACGCAAGCCCGAGGACGCTCCCATTGCGGTTTACGTGATCTACAATCAGCCGCCGTTCACGGTGGCGGTGAAAACGGACAGCCCGATCAAGTCCCCGAAGGATTTCGAAGGCAAGACGCTGGGGGGAGCGGCGAACGACGGTGCGCTCAAACTGTTTCCCGCCTTCTGCAAGGTCGCGAAGATCGACTGCACGAAGGTGAAGATTACCAACATGCAACCCAATCTGCGCGAGCAGATGCTCATGCAGGGCCAGGTCGACGGCGTGTTCGGCTATGTCAACACCATCCGCTTCTCCGCCAAGCTGATGGGGGTTGAGGAAAATCAGCTGCGCTACATCAACTACGGCGATTACGGCACGGACCTCTATTCCAATGCCATCATCGTGTCTAAGAAGCTCACCCAGGAGAAACCGGAAGCGGTGCGCGGGCTTGTGCGCGCAATCAACATGGGCATTCTCGACACGCTCAAGGATCCCGATGCCGCGGTCGCCGCGGTCGCCAAGCGCGAGGCATTGATAAAGTTTCCGGTCGAACGCGAGCGGCTCGATGCGACCTTGCGGGACGAGATGAATCATCCCGAGATCGCCAAGATCGGGCTTGGCAATGTCGATCTGGACCGGCTGAAGAAATCGATCGATATTCTGGTCGAGGCGAACGAGCTTCCCCGCACGCCGACGGTGGCCGAGATCTTCACACCGGCCTTCCTGCCGCCGCTCGCCGACTTGCCGAAGAAGCTGTTCTAGGGCACCGATTGCGAGCAATTGGTTCCGTCATTCCGGGGCGTCGGCGATCTCGGCTAAGCCGAGATCGGCGGCGAACCCCGGCGTGGTATTCCCATGGACCTCCATCTCGCAGGGCGCATCGCGATGATTACCGGGCCTGCCAAGGGAATGGGGGCGGCAATCACGCGCGCGTTCGCGGCGGAAGGCGCGTCTGTCGCGCTCGTTGGACGCGATATTGGCGCGATCGAGCCAGTCGCCGGCGAGCTGAATTCCAAAGGAGCAAACGCGATCGTTATAAAGTGCGACCTCACCGATCCCGCACAGTGCCAGCATGCCGCGAATGAAACCAAAAAGGCTTATGGCCGCATCGACATTCTCGTAAATGTCGCCGGAGGATCGGGGCCGATCGGCAAGAGCGGAGTTGAGACCACGCCCGAAGAGTTCGATGACATCGTCACGCTCAACATGAATGGCTGTTTCCACACCATGCGCGCCGTGCTGCCCACCATGATGGCGCAACGCTACGGCAAGATCGTCAATGTCGGAGGAACCTTCGGCATGCGCGGCCGCGCCGGCCGCATGGCCTATTCAGCGTCGAAATGGGGACTGCGCGGAATCACCAAGTGCTTTGCGCTCGAGGCCGGACCCTACAACATCAACGTCAACTGCGTGGCGCCGGGCATGGTCGACGGCCCGCGCTTTCGCGAGAAGGTCTGCGCCGAGATGGCCACGCGCCTCGGCATCTCCAGGGAGGAGGCAGCCGAGCGCCATGCTGCGGAATACGCGCTGCGGCGTCTGACCACGGATGCCGATGTGGCGAATGCCTGCCTGTTCCTGGCGAGCGACGCCGCACGCCAGATTACCGGCATAGATCTGCCTGTCGATGGCGGTTGGGCGATGGTGTGAGTGGGTATGCAAATGACAAGCGCCGATCTTCTCATTTGCGGCGGCAAGGTGGTAACGCCACAATCCGTCGTCGAGGCCAATGTCGCCATCAAGGATGGAACCATCATCGCGGTCGGCAGCGACGGAGCGATGCCGCAAGCGCGCGAGACGCTTGACGCTAGCGGGCTATACGTCCTTCCCGGCGCCATTGATGTGCACGTGCATTTCCGCGATCCCGGCTATCCCCACAAGGAAGATTTTGCGAGCGGCACCGCGGCGGCGGCGTTTGGTGGCGTCACCACGGTCTTCGACATGCCCAACACCATTCCGCCTGCCGGCACCGCCGAAGCGCTCGCCGCAAAGCACCGCATCGCTGCCGAGAAGGCGCATGTCGATTTCGGGCTTTACGGATTGCTCGGCGAGGACACCATCGCGCACGTCCCCGCGCTGGTCGCCGCCGGCGTGATCGGATTCAAGCTCTACATGGGAAATACCTTCGGCAGGATCCCATGCCCTTCGACCGGCGCCATGTTGGAAGCATTCGAGGTTGTGGCGCCCACCGGCAAGCGCATTTCGCTCCATGCCGAGACGAACTCCATCATGGAGCGGCGCGAGGCACGGTTGCGCGGGGCAGGGCGCCTCGATCCGCTTGCCCATCTTGCCTCGCGTCCGGCGGTCGTTGCAGTCGAAGCGGTAAGCCGCGCCGCCCTGCTTGCGGAATGGACGGGAGCACGCATCCACATCCTGCACATATCGTCGGCGGAAGAGCTTCGTCCGCTGCGCGAAGCCAAGGCGCGCGGTGTCGACATCACCGGCGAGACATGCCCGCATTACATCATGCTGTCGAGTGAGGATTATGCGCGGTTCGCCGGCACCATTCGGGTCAATCCACCGGTCCGTGAGAAGCGCAATCAGGAGCCGCTATGGCAGGCGCTCGCCGACGGCACCATTGATCTGATAGCAACCGATCACGCGCCCCATTCCCCTGAGGAGAAAACGCGCAACGATATCTGGACGGTCGATTGCGGCTTCCCCGGCGTCGAGACCCAGATGCCGCTCATGCTGACCGAGGCAAATGCCGGGCGCTTCGGCATCTGCGACTACGTGCGCTGGAGCGCGGCCAACCCAGCGAGAATTTTCGGGCTCTATCCGCGCAAGGGTGTGGTTGCGCCGGGCTCCGACGCCGACATTACCGTTGTCGATCTTGCGCGCGAATTGACCATCGAGGACGCCGCGCTGCAATCGCGCTCGAAAATCACACCCTGGAACGGAAGGCGCGTGAAGGGTCTGCCCATCCACACCCTGGTGCGCGGACGTTTCGTGATGCGCAATCGCGCACTTCTCCCGCACACGCGGGGATGGGGCCGCTCCGTTCACGCCATTCAGAAAATGCCTCCCGCCAGGGTGCGCAACGCGGATGGGACCATGCAGGCCATCGTACGCTTGCGCGAGCACGCAGCATGATGCTGATGGCTTCTCCCGCGCATGTTATGGCGAGCGAGGCAGCGCACGGGGAACATTTCGTCAAGCTCGAGAAAGTCACGCTCACCTATGGCCAGGGCGAGCGTTCGGTGCATGCTCTCGATGAGACCGATCTCGCCATCGACAAGGGCGATTTCATCGCGCTGGTGGGCCCGTCCGGCTGCGGCAAGTCCACCATTCTCAAGCTGGTTACCGGCCTCATTCGCGCTAGCAGTGGATATGTCTTCGTCGCCGGCCGCGAAGTCGGCGCCGAGCCGGTTCGCGTCGGCATGGCGTTTCAGAACCCGACCTTGCTGCCATGGCTCAAGCTGCGGGAGAACGTCATGCTCCCGCTCAAGATCGTTCCACCGTTCCGGCAGAAATACCGCGCAAAGCGCAAGACCGAGTTCACTGATCGCATCGAGACCCTGCTCGCACAGGTCGGGCTCAAAGGCTTCAGCGACAAATATCCCTGGCAACTCTCCGGCGGCATGCTCCAGCGCGCCTCGCTCTGCCGCGCGCTTGTTCACGAGCCGCAGCTCCTCATGCTGGACGAGCCCTTCGGTGCGCTTGATCAGTTCACGCGTGAGGAGCTTTGGGCGATCATGCAGGAGCTGTGGATGACGCACCGGCCGACCGTCGTGCTTGTCACCCATGATCTCAAAGAGGCCGCCTATCTCGCCAACCGTATCTGCGTCATGCAGGCGCGTCCCGGCCGTATCATCGATGAGAGCGTCGTGGCGTTCCCGCGCCCGCGCACCATCGCGATGTCTTATGATGCGGGATTTGTCGCTCTCACCCAGCGCCTGCGCGAGCTTATCGTCGGCGCACGCCCGGAGAAGGAGATCGCCCAGTGAACCCGCAACTGCGCCGGCGGATGGCCTCGGCTGCGCTCATCATCGGCTTTTTCGTCGCCTGGGAGCTGCTTTGCCTCATGTTCGGGGTCAAAGACATCGTGCTTCCGCGCCCGACGCAAATCCTGGAAACGCTGTGGACGCGCCTGCCCGCCATCATGCCGCACGCGGCGCAGACGCTCTACGCGACGCTGGTCGGCTTCGGTCTCGGCATTGTGTGGGGCGTGCTTCTGGGCGCATTCATTGGCTCCTCGCGCCTTGCCTATGATGTCGCCTATCCGCTCCTCGTCGGGTTTTCCAGCATTCCCAAGGTCGCGGTGGTGCCGATCTTCGTGCTGTGGTTCGGTGCAGGTACGGTGCCAGCGGTGCTCACAGCCATGATCCTTTGCATCTTTCCGATTGTCGTGAACGTCGCCACTGGCCTTGCGACCACCGAGCCAGAACTGGAAGACGTGATGCGCGCGCTCAA
Organism: uncultured Xanthobacteraceae bacterium; assembly: GCA_955652925.1. GTDB lineage: Bacteria > Pseudomonadota > Alphaproteobacteria > Rhizobiales > Xanthobacteraceae > VAZQ01. The sequence continues at coordinate 5,326 of CATPCO010000732.1, forward strand.
GGCCAGCCGGCTCGATATTCTCGTCAATGTGGGGCTGCCTCGCGCCATGCCGTATTTCTTTGCGTCGTTGAAAGTGGCGGTGACGCAGGCTTTCGTCGGCACCGTGATCGCCGAGACCGTGGCTTCCAATCGGGGGATCGGCAATCTGATGATGATTGCGAGTTCGAGCTTTGACGTGCCGCTTGTGTTCGCGGGTCTGCTCGTGCTCGCCGTCCTCGGCGTTGGACTCTACGTCATCTTCTCTTTTATCGAAGTGCGCGTGACCGGCTGGGCGCTGCGCAAGGACGAATTCGCGATGGGATGATTCGACCCACGTATCGCGGGCGCAGCGCCAAGCGCTGCGCTGCAGCCGCGGGCACGCGAACTCATGATCACCAAAGGAGTCTGATATGACTTTAACCCGCAGCCTTGCTGCTCTCGTGCTTGGCATCACGATTTCAATCAGCGCTGCCTCCGCGCAAGAGCCGACCAGGATCCGGTTCACGCTGGATTGGAAACTCCAGGGCGTCCACGCCTGGTATTTCTGGGCGCAAGAGAAGGGCTATTTCGCCGCCGAGAAGCTTGCTGTCGCCATCGATCAGGGGGAGGGCTCGGCCGCGACCGTCACCCGCATCATGTCGGGTGCCTACGATGCGGGCTTCGGCGACATAAACGCCATTATTCAGAACGCGGCCACCAAGCCGGGAGAAGCGCCCGTCATGGTTTACATGATCTATAACAAGGCGCCGTTTGCGCTGCTGACCAAGGCGGCAAGCCCGATCACGTCGTTCAAGGATCTGGCCGGCAAGACGCTCGGCACGCCGCCGGGCGGCGCTTCGTTCAAACTCCTGCCGCTGCTCGCAAAGAAGAACGGTATCGCGTATGACGCGATCAAGATCCTCAACGTCGCGCCCAATCTGCAGGAGCAGATGCTGTTGCAGGGCCAGGTCGACGTGATCGCGATTTTCACCGTGACGAGCTACATGAACCTGGTCGCGCTCAAGCTCGATCCGGAGAAGGATTTCCGCTGGATCAGCTATTCCGATTCGGGCGTCGATCTCTATTCCAACGGCGTCATGGTCTCGCGCAGGCTTGCAACAGAGAAGCCCGAGGCGGTGAAAGGCCTTGTTCGCGCCATCAACAAGGCAATGCGCGAAGTGCTTGCCAGTCCCGACGCGGCGATTGAATTGCTGGCAAAACAGGAGCCGCTTCTCAACGCGGCAATCGAAAAGCAGCGCCTGATCTATGCGGCCAGGACTCTCATTGCCACGCCGGAAGCGGCCGAGCTTGGGATCGGCGACGTGAACGAGCAGCGCATGGCGCAATCCGTCGACACCATCGTCGCGGCATTCGAGTTGCCGCGCGCGCCGGCGGTGACGGATGTGTTCAGCCGGTCATTTCTGCCGCCGAAGGCGGAGCGTGTCATGCCTGATCTCGGCAACTGACGCCCATGCCGGTTGCCAAGCTGCACCGCATCTCGGCCTCTGCGCCGGATGACGTGTCAGGCATTGAGGCCGCGATTGCTGGCAAGCGCATCAATCCGCAAGACGTGATCGCGGTTCTTGGCAAGACCGAGGGCAATGGCCTCGTCAACGATTTCAGCCGCGGTTTCGCGACGCTCGCGCTGAAGCTTTTGTTTTTGCGCTATCTCGCGGTAGAGGAGGCCGAGCAAATCTGTCTTATCATGTCGGGCGGCACCGAGGGTGGCATGGCACCGCACTGGATTGTGTTCGAGCGCGGCGAAGGTGCCGATGGCGAACGGCCGGCTTTGGCGATTGGCCGCGCTCACACAGCGCAGCTTCCATTCGAGCACCTCGGCCGCCTGCAACAGGTCGATCAGGTCGCGGCCGGCGTGCGGGCGGCCATGCTGGACGCCTGCATTGTTGATGCCGGCGACGTCCATTTCGTGCAGATCAAATGCCCGCTGCTCACGGTTGCGCGCATCGGCGACGCCGCGCGTCGCGGTGCGACTGTGGCTGCCCCCGACACACTCAAGTCCATGGGGCTCTCGCGTGCTGCGAGCGCCCTGGGCGCTGCGGTTGCGCTCGGCGAGATCAATCGGGCAGAGCTTAAAGATGCCGAGATCGGCACGCGCTGGGACCTGTGGTCCGCACGCGCGAGCAGCTCCGCCGGCATCGAGCTCCTCGGGCACGAGATCGTTGTGCTTGGCATGTCGGCGACATGGTCCGGCCCGCTCGCCATTGATCACGCCGTCATGAGCGACGCAATCGACATCGAGCCGGTGCGGGCGGCGCTTGGCCGACTGGGGCTCGCGACTGCCGGGCAACTTTCGTCAAGCGACCGCGAGCGGCTCATTGTGCTTGCCAAGGCGGAGGCCAGTCATGACGGCCGGCTGCGCGGTTATCGCCACGCCATGCTCGATGATTCCGATGTGGCGGCCACGCGTCATGCGCGGGCCTTTGTCTGCGGCGCGCTTGCAGGACTCGTGGGGCACGCCGAGATTTACGTTTCTGGCGGCGCCGAGCACCAGGGCCCGGACGGGGGAGGACCGGTGGCACTGATTGTCGATCGCACAACCTCGTAGGGCGGGTTAGCGTCCAAGTCGGCTGCTCTTCAGCCGACTTGGATCGCGTAACCCGCCGGCGCAACCCGGGCCTGCCCGGGTTGCGCAATATATTCATGCGCAAGTCGGGCAAGCCCGACTTGCGTCAGCGGATTACGCTCCGGCCGCTGATCGCGGCTGTCGCTAATCTGCCCTACATGGTTCCCATTGCGCGAGACACGCCGAGCCTTTACATCCCTGCCATGCGCGCTGAAATCCAGGATCTTGTGGATGAGATCAAGCAGTCGATCGCGCTGCTGAGGAGGCATCTTTGACGTCGACAAGGCACGTGCACGCCTTGCCGAGCTCAACCGGCAGGCCGAGGATCCCAATCTCTGGAACGATCAGCAGCGCGCGCAACGCGTAATGCAGGAGCGCACCGCGCTCGAGGATCAGCTGGGCTCAATCGCGCGCATCGAGCAGGATCTCGATGACCACCTGACCATGATCGAGCTGGGCGAAGCCGAGAACGACCACAAGACCATCGCCGACGCGGAGGCAGCGCTGCAAAAGCTCAGAGCCGAGGTGGCGCGGCGCGAGCTCGAGGCGCTGCTCTCGGGCGAGGCCGATGCCAACGACAGCTACCTTGAAGTTCACGCCGGCGCCGGCGGCACCGAGAGCCAGGACTGGGCCAACATGCTGCTTCGCATGTATACGCGTTGGGCGGAGCAGCACGGTTACAAGATCGAATATCTGGAAGAGACCGAGGGCGAGGAAGCCGGCGTCAAGTCTGCGACCATTGCGGTCAAGGGCCGCAACGCCTATGGCTGGCTCAAGACCGAGAACGGCGTGCACCGCCTCGTTCGCATCTCCCCGTTCGATTCCAATGCGCGCCGCCATACCTCATTTGCCAGTGTGAACGTTTATCCGGTGATCGATGATCGCATCCAGGTCGACATCAAGGAAACGGATGTGCGTGTCGATACGCTGCGGGCGAGCGGTGCCGGCGGACAGCACGTCAACAAGACCGAGTCGGCGATCCGGCTCACCCATATCCCGACCAATATCGTGGTCTATTGTCAGAATGATCGCTCGCAGCACCGTAACCGCGCGCAGGCCTGGCAGATGCTGCGCGCGCGGCTTTACGAGATGGAGCTCAAAAAGCGCGAGGAGCAGGCGGCCGCGGAGCAGGCCGCCAAGACCGACATCGGCTGGGGGCATCAGATCCGCTCCTACGTGCTGCAGCCCTACCAGATGGTGAAAGATCTGCGCACCGGCGTGTCCACGTCGAATACCGGCGCGGTGCTCGATGGTGATCTCGACCAGTTCATGGAGGCGGCACTGTCGCAAAAGGCGTTCGGCAAGGAGCCGGTTTCAGTGGATGATGTGGAGTAGGGCGGACAGGCGGTAGGGTGCGCAAAGGCGCCCGGCCCGTATTCCGGGACAACATCAGACAATTGGGCGCGCCGTGCGCACGCGTGCTTTGATTACATACGCGAGAACGCGTGGGCACGGTGCGCGCTCTCATTTGGCGTACGCGCGCAAGCTGGATTGCGCGCACCTTTGCCCACCCTACAGCTCGGAGAGCCTCTGCCCTGCGCGTAAAAACTTCTGCGGATCGACAGCTTCACCTTTCACCCGCGTTTCGTAGTGCAGATGGGAGCCGGTCGAGCGCCCTGTCGAGCCCACCTTGCCGACAATTTGTCCTGCCTTGATCGATTGTCCGATCTGCACATCAATGGAGGAGAGGTGCGCATAACGCGTCGAGAGCCCGTTTCCGTGATCGATGTCGACCGTCCTGCCGTATCCTCCACTCCAGCCCGCTGCAGTCACAGTCCCGTCGGCGGTGGCGCGCACCGGGTCTCCGACCTCGCCATGAATATCAAGCCCTGTGTGCATCGCCGGCGCGCCGGTAAAGGGGTCGGCTCGCACGCCGAAGCTGGACACAAGCTCGATTTCGCCGCCGACCGGCTTGCGCACCGGCACATTATTGAGCGTGCGCGCAAGTTGATGGAACTGAATCCGCGCCACGCTGATGCGGTAGACCTGGCGCTCGAATCCTCCCGCGTCCTTCGGCGCATGCGGCGGCACGAAGGGTCCGCCCATCCCTCGAGCCTTGTCAAGGTTTGCAGCTTTCACTCCGCCGACCCCAAGGTCTGAGAGCACGCCGCGGATTCGCTGCGCGCGGAGCTGATAATCCTCCTCGATGGAATCGAGCGTGGCGGCCTGCCGCTGCTCCGCGCGATCGAGCGAAGCCTCAAGCTTCGCCATTGCCGCGCTCACCCCGCCGTTCCTGGCGATGTTGGCGCGGTAATCCGATGGCAGAGCGCGATCGCGCGGGACGAGAAAAGCTCCCTTGCCATTGATGGGCGAGGGCTTGGAAGGGCTGCCGGTCGCTGGTCCGATTGCGCCCGTTCGAGGTGCCGGCCTGATCGATGAGGTCACATCGCCGAAGCCACTGAACGCGTTGGCACGGGATTCCAGGGCTGATTGGCGCCGCAGCATTTGGTCGAGCTTCTGCTCGTACTGCTCCTGATCGAGCAGCTGGCGGCTCGAAATGCGATCGACCTGGGCGCGCAGCTCGGCAATGCGATCTTCGTAGCCGAATTGCATGTCGGCCTGCCGGGCGATGAGTCTTGTGAGCACGTCCTCGCGGAAAGCAAAGTAGGTCGCGGTTGCGACCGTCCAGACGGCCATCAGCGCGAGGGTGCCGAGAACGAGCCAGAACGCCAGCGGGCCAAGCCGAAACTGCCGCCCGCCGTGCGCCAGCGTGTAGCCCGCCAGCCGGCGCTCGCGCAGCGCATAGAACCGGTCGGTGTCGCGGGATTGTCCGCCGTGGTGGTACGATGATAATGACTGCGACGACATTCACGCATCCCCGCCGGGTCCTTACGTCAGGCGACGTTACGCCGACGCTAATTGCCGCCAATTCGAACCAATTATGGTTAATTTTCCGGAAATGTGCCCCGGCGCGCTTGTAGAGCGGGATTAGCGGCCGAAATCGGCAAAAGCCGATTTTCGGCGCGCAAGCCGCCCTACGGCCGGGAGGGATAAGCCCCTGACGCGCCTTCCTTTCGTCCCTTTTGCGCATCAAAAAAGGATTCGCAGCTACGGGCAAAATTGCTGCCAGGTCGATGATTTAGGGGAGTCGACCGGCGGCGAGGGGAGGGTGGTCCGCCACGCGGGCCATCGCTGTCGAGGGGACGCCAAGTCGGGGCATGGCGGCGCAGCCATCTTATCCTACGCTCGAGACGCTCCGAAAGCTGGAGGCTTGTCTCTGCGATGAAGTTCGCCGACACGTTCCGCGCCGCCCGCGATCCGACGAAACTCAAACCGCCTCATCGTTTTTAGACACGTCCGCGCTTGGCTCATCCGCCTTGCGAAGGCGGTTCGTATTGTGGTGGCCGCGTTTGCGCCGGCTCGTTCTGGTCGGCGGCGCACTTAAAGTCTTTATGTTCATTGCGATGGCCGCTCTCTGGTGGCGGTTGTCCAGCGGTCCGATCGAGCTTGATGTCGCGACGCCTTGGCTCGCCGCCGCGGTCAAGGAGAATTTCGGGGAAGGTCACGACGTCGAGATTGGCGGCACTCAGATCGAGCGCGGCGCTCACGGACGGCCATCGCTGCGCATTCGCGACATTGTCGTGCGCGATGCGGACGGCATGGTCGTGGCGAGCGCACCGAAGGCCGAGGTCGGCATCTCCGGCTGGAGTCTGCTCACCGGCCATCTCCGTGCGGAACGCTTGAGCCTCGTCGGGGCTGAGATGGCGCTGCGCATCGAGCACGACAGCAAGGTGACCGTGTTCGCAGGCGGCAACAAGCGCGCTTTCGTCACCGCGTCGGCGGTGTCCACTCCGCTCGCGACCGGCTCGACGCAGCTACCGATGAAGCCCGCGCCAATTGCCACCCTCGGCGTGGGCGCACCTCCTGCGCTCTCCACCGTTCGAACTGGCGTTCCGGATTTCGCCGCGCTGCTTGCCTGGATCGAGAGTCTCGATGCCGCCGCTCTGGACGGTCGTGATCTCACCGAGATCGGGCTCAAGGGGGGAAATCTCACTGTCGATGACGAGCGCACGGGCAAGCAGTGGACATTCACAAACATTGATCTGAGCGTCATGCGGCCCAAGGATGGCGGCATCGCCGTGACGCTCGGGTCGCAGGCCGTGGAACGGCCTTGGCAGATACGCGCTGCGATCACGCCGGGAGGGCGCGGCCATCGCCTGGTGGACATCGAGACGCAAAAGGTCTCGGCCAAGGATCTGATGTTCGCAATGCGCTGGGGCGGGGCCTTGTACGAGCCCGATCTGCCGCTTTCGGCGCGCATCAAGGCCGATCTGGGGCCGGACGGAATCCCCCACACGCTTGACGGCCGGGTCGTGGTCGAGAAGGGCTTCATCATTGATGCCGATGACCCGTTAGTGCGTATCCCCATTGATCGCGCCGAGGTCAGCCTCGATTGGGACGGCGCGCATCAGGCTCTCCTGATGCCGTTCCAGGTCGTTTCCGGCGCTAATCGGTTTAACTTGATGGCGCAATTCGTGGCGCCGCGCGAGGAAGGCGGCCCCTGGGGTCTGAAAGTGTCGGGCGGCTCCGTTGTTCTGGCCTCGGCCACAACATCCGACTCGCTCGTGCTCAATCGCGTCCTGCTACAGCTGCGCATCGATCCGAACAGCCGGCGCGTCGACATCGAGCAGGGTGAGATCGGCAACGGCGAAATCGGTGTTGCGCTTTCCGGCGGGATGGACTGCTCCGAGGACGACCCGCTGCTGGCGGTCAGCGTTGTCGGCACACGCATGCCGGTCTCCGCCATGAAGCGGCTGTGGCCGATCTTCGCGGCGCCCAAAGTGCGCACCTGGGTCGAGGACCACATCCAAGGGGGCACTGTCGAACGGCTGGAGATTGCAACGAACGCTCCCATGTCCACGCTCAAATCGAGCGGTCCGCCGGTGCCGGATGAGGGGCTGGCGATCAAGATCGTGGGACATGGGGCCGAGCTTAGGCCGATCGAAGCCCTGCCCGCGATCCGGGATACCGATGTTGACGTGCGTATTACCGGCCGCACGGCGGTCATCAATCTGGGGCGCGGAAATGTCGACGTCTCGCCGGGCCGCAAGCTCTCGATCACGAATGGCGTGTTTGAAGTCCCGGATACATTTCCCAAAGCGCCGCCCGCCAAGGCGCGTTTTCGCCTGGATGGCTCGGTGCAGGCAGCATTGGAATTGCTGGCTAGCGAGCGATTGCGCAATTATTCCGGCGCGCCGCTCGATCCTGCGACCAGCCGCGGCACCCTGACCGCCCAGGTCGCTCTCGGGTTGCCGCTGAAGGAGGATCTTGCCGAGGGCTCGTCGAGCTACACCATCAACATTGATGTCGCGAACTTTGCCGCCGAACGCATGGTCATGGGCCAAAAGGTCGAAGCGGCCACGCTCAAGGTGAGCGCGAATAACCAGGGCCACTGGATCAGAGGAGACGTGAAGATCAACGGCGTTCCTGCGGCCCTCGATTTTCGCAAGCCCCGCGATGCCGATCCGGAAATCCGCCTGCAAGCAACGCTCGATGAGAGTGCGCGCACCAAATTCGGTTGCGACCTCAACGGATATGTCTTCGGTCCCGTCCCGATCAAGCTCACCGGCCGCTTGCCCCAGGAAGGCGATCCACGCTTGGCGATCGAAGCCGACCTCACCCAGGCCAAGGTCGATAACCTGCTCCCGGGATGGTCGAAGAGTCCGGGCGAAAACGCGCGTGCCAGCTTCACCATGATCAAGCAGTCGCAAGGCGCCCGCTTCGAGGATTTGGTCATTGAGTCGTCAGGCGTTTCCGTCAAAGGAATGGTCGAGGTCGATTCTGGGGGTGAAGTCGTTCTTGCAAACTTTCCCGTCTTCAGTCTCTCCAACCGGGATAAATCAACGCTCAAAGCAGAGCGAGGTCCCGACGGCACCTTGCGCGTGAGCTTGCGGGGCGATGTCTATGATGGGCGCGGCTTTATCAAATCGACGATGTCCGGGCCCGCCAACGGCAAGCCGAAGCCGGACAAGGACATCGATCTTGAAGTCAAGCTTGCCACCGTGCTCGGATTTCACGGCGAGACATTACGCGCCCTCGACGTGCGCGTATCCCGCCGCAGCGGTGTGATCACAAGCTTCGCGCTGAGCGGCAAGCTCGGCCGCGATACGCCGCTGCTTGGCGATCTGCGCGGCAGCGGCACCAATGGGCGGCCCGTCGTCTTCGTGGAAACGAACGAAGCTGGAGCGTTTTTCCGTTTCACCGACATCTACCCCAAAGTTTTCGGCGGCGAGATGTGGGTGGCGATCGATCCCCAGAGCCCCGACAAGGCTCCGCAGGAAGGTGTGCTGAGCGTTCGCGATTTTGTCGTGCGGGGAGAGGCAACGCTGGAGCGGGTGGCCGCGGCACCGCCGGCTGACCGTCCGAATGCTCCTTCGCCGGGCGTGGAATTCTCGCGCCTGCGCGTGGATTTCAGCCGCTCGCTCGGCCGTTTCACCGTTCACGACGGGGTCGTGAAGGGTCCTTCAATCGGCGCCACCGTCGATGGCTATATCGATTACATGCACAACGACGTGCGCATGCGCGGCACCTTCGTGCCGCTCTATGGCCTCAACAATATGTTCGGACAGATTCCCATTGTCGGGCTTTTCCTCGGCGGCGGCAGCAACGAGGGTCTTATTGGCCTGACTTACGAGGTCGTGGGCCCGCCGAGCGCGCCCGTCCTGAGGGTCAATCCCATCTCCGCGGTTGCGCCGGGACTGTTGCGCAAGTTTTTCGAGTTCCCCGGCGCAAACAATATGAGCATGCCGCAGAGCTACGCCGATCCAGGCGTCAGGTAACAGGTGTCAGGTGCCAGTATCTTCCTGATTCCTGATCCCTGTTAAACCGGCTTGAGCAGTACGTGCCGCTTCCTCCCCAGCGAGAGCTTGATCACGCCTTGCGGGGTCAAGTCCCCCGGCGTGAGCACCATCCTTTCATCAGACACCGCGACGTCGTTCACCTTGA
>CATPCO010000733.1 GCA_955652925.1 uncultured Xanthobacteraceae bacterium
AGGTATTATGACGCAGTACAGCTAACCCGCCCCTACCGGCGCGTTCTTTTTCAGCCAATATTCTGGAGTGCCGGGAAGGTCTCGATCAGCCAGCTGTTGAGCTCCGTAAACAATCCACTCAGAAAGGCGAATCCGGTCAACACGAGAAGGCCGCCCATCAGGCGTTCCATGTGCGCGAGATGCGCCCGAAACCGGGCGAGAAAGGCTGCAAAGGGCTCGACCGCGAGCGCGGCGATGATGAACGGAAGGCCGAGGCCGAGCGAATAGACCGCAAGCAGGCTCGCACCCTTTGCAATCGTCGCCTTGGAGGCCGCGATTGCCAGTATCGCCGCCAGAATTGGTCCGATGCAGGGGGTCCAGCCGAGCGCGAAGGCAAGACCCATCACGTAGGCGCCCCACAGCCCGACGGGCTTTTGTACGTGAACACGCGCTTGCCGGTTCAACCAGCCAATCGGAGTAAGCCCGAGGAAATGCAGGCCCATCACGATGATTGCGACACCCGCCACGATCGCAAGCTCGTTTGAGTAAAATCGCAGCGTCGCCCCTATTCCGCTTGCGCTCGCACCGAGCGCAACGAATACGGTCGAGAAGCCTGCGACGAACAGCACGGCCGCCAGCACGGTGTCACGTTTCACGCGCGGCTCACTCTCCTCGCCCAACCGCTCGAGCGATGTGCCGGCGAGATAGACCAGATAAGGCGGGACCAGCGGCAGCACGCAGGGGGAGAGAAAGCTAAGAACCCCCGCAAAGAGGGCGGCAAAAAAGCTGACGTCCGCAGTCATCACGGGAGGTACGGCAAGGTGTGCTCGATAGCGGCCATGTTTGCGCGAGCGCCTGTGCTATGGTTGTGCTCGGGTGTCATGTCAGTAGAGCATCGTCAATGCAACCGGGGCTGAGATACCGGCTCTCCCGGCGGATCGGCCTCTTACGAACGGCGCTATTTTGCCTGCACGCAATCTCATCACCGACGTCGCCGGCGTCCTGGTCGGGCAGGCGCATGATCCGCACCTCGCTTCCGGGGTAACCGCGGTCCTGTTCGATCCGCCAGCGGTTGCTGCGGTCGACGTGCGCGGCGGCGCGCCGGGAACGCGCGAGACCGACCTGCTCGAGCCCCATCGCACGGTCGAGCGCATTGACGCCATCGCATTATCGGGCGGTTCGGCCTTCGGTCTCGACGCCGCCACAGGCGTGCAGGGCTATTTGCGTGAGCAAGGCCGCGGTTTTGCCATCGGCAATGTTCGGGTGCCGCTGGTCTGCGGTGCCGTGCTGTTCGACCTGCTCAACGGGGGTGACAAGGATTGGGGGCGTTTTCCGCCCTATCGCGAGCTTGGCTACGCCGCGGCTTCGGCGGCGGCTTTAAGCTTTGGGCTTGGCACGGAGGGTGCGGGCTTCGGCGCGACAACAGTCAATCGCAAGGGTGGTCTCGGCTCGGCTTCTGCCGTGACCGCCCACGGTTATGCGGTCGGAGCGATCGTGGCGGTGAATGCCTGCGGTAGCGTCATCGTGGGACACGGTCCTCATTTCTGGGCGGCACCGTTTGAGGTGAACGGTGAATTCGGCGGCCTGGGATTTCCCGCGTCGCTGCTGCCAAACGCGCTGGCACCGATCGGGAAAGGTGGCCTGGGTGAGAACACAACCATTGCGCTGGTGGCGACCGACGCTACGCTCAGCAAGGCCCAAACCAAGCAGTTCGCAGTGATGGCTCAGGACGGCCTCGCGCGCGCTATCTATCCCGCGCACACCACGCTCGATGGCGACACCGTTTTTGGGGTTGCGACCGGCCGGCGCGAGATCGCTGACCCGATCAAAGACGTTGCAGAATTGGGAGCGATCGGCGCCAATGTGCTGGCACGCGCGGTTGCACGGGGGGTTTTCGAAGCGATTGCGCTGCCCGGCGGTCCGCCAAGCTGGCAGGATTGCCACAGTTAGCCACTTTTACACCAAGATCTGCGGCTTTCGTTGACTCCGCCCCGAAATCGCCGCTTAAACGTGTAACAATTAAGGTTAACGGGCGCACTGCGGTTTGCGTGTGCTGAGGGTGGTCTGCTGGGAGTAGGAGAATTGCGATGCGGCTCGCGGCTATGGCGTGTGCGCTTGTCATTATCATGTGGGTGGCGGTGTTCGGCGCCATTCTGTCACAACGATCTTCTGCGGTCCCCATTCCCTCAACATCGCAGGCGCAGGCCGCGGCAACGGAGGGAAGCAGCCGAGCCGTGGTCACGACGGTGGAAGAAGAAAGAGTGACGGCGCCGCTCGCAGCGAGCGCGATCAACCCGCCCGCCGCGCCGTCCGCAACTGCGCCGATCGTTGTCTCGCAAAATTCGCCTGCGCTGGCCGCGCCCCCCGGCGCGCAAATGACCGCGGCCCCGCCGGCGCAAGCGTCCGCGGCGCCGCCAAGCGCTCCGGCCGCATCATCGTGCCCCGGCAATCCTAACGCGCTTGGCGTATCGCGGGTGGTCGAGATCGACACAACCGGCGGGCCCGGCTTCGGCTTCGAGCATTTCAAGACCCACGACTTCCTGCGCGAAGGCGAGGTGGTTCTGACATTTGATGACGGCCCGTGGCCGAAGAACACGCCGGCGGTGCTCGCTGCGCTGGCGGCACATTGCACCAAGGCGATCTTCTTCCCGATCGGCCTGCATGCCACCTATGAGCCCGGAATTCTCAAGCAGGTCGCCGCCGCCGGACACGCAGTCGGCTCGCACACCTGGTGCCACCAGGATCTCTCGAAGACCAAGGGCCACTGCCTAACGAACGGCAAGGTCCAGACCGTAGAGTACAAGCCCATCGACGAGATCGAAAAGGGCATCAGCGCCGTGCATTGGGCGGTGGGCGGCCCGACCGCGCCTTATTTCCGCTTCCCGGCCCTGCGGCAACCGCCGGAGCTGATCGAGTACCTCGGCAAGCGCAACATCGGAATCTTTTCCACCGACTTCGATTCCTTCGACTTCAAGATGCGCAAGCCCGAGCAGGTCAGGCAATCCGTGATGACGCGGCTCAAGAAGTTCGGCAAGGGCATTATCCTGATGCATGATTTCCAGCATGCGACGGCAGAGGCCTCGATGGACCTCCTCAACGAGCTCAAGGCAGGGGGCTACAAGGTCGTGTTCATGAAGCCGAAGTTCTCGGTGACGACCTTGCCGCAGTATGACGACCTCCTTCTCAAGGAGATGAAGACGTCAGGCGGCGATAGCCGCCCGACCTCGAGCGTGGTCCGCACCATCAGCGAATAGACCAAGCGCGGTCGTCAGCGCTGTAGGGTGGGCAAAGGTGCGCTCTTGCGCGCCGTGCCCACCACAAACCGGACGACCGCGTGGGCAAAAGCAGACAAGTGTACGCAGTCTGCGCATGCTTGACCGCGTCGCGCGTGGTCGAGCTTCTATCAACTACGCATCATCTTGCGCGCGCCTTTGCCCACCCTACGGTTCAATTCGAGCGGGATTTGCTGTAATTAGAAATACTTCTCGATCGGGTCATCTCCGACCGTCACATAAACCAGAGCTCCACCCTCAAGCTTGGTGATGAGCTGGTTGTTTTCGACTGGATCGAGGGTAATGCAACCGTTGCTCCTCCCCAGCATGCCGTCGTTTTTGGCGCGAAAGCCGGCAGTGGTGTACCAGTTCGGATGGATGATCCATTTAAAAGGAGGACTGTGGTTGATGTAATTGTTGTAGGAGGCGACGCCCTCGAGGACTACAACGATCATATTGCGATAAACGGTTCCGTCGTAGCGGTCTACAATCTTGTTGTAGTGATCCATCACTTCGGAATGCGCGGTTTTGAGCGGGCCCAGGGGCACCATGTCCAGGTCCGTTTGAAAGCCTTTAAATTTGGTGGCTCTGGCGTTGGGCCCGTTATGTTTTCCATGCGCCGCGTAATGAGCGGTGACATGACCTGATTTGAAATCCAGAACATACAATCTTTTCTTCGCGGACGGCTGTGAAATGTCAAACACCGCGAGCGCGTCTTTTCTTGGAAAATCCGGCCGGCGCGAAATCTCAATGGCGCGCTGAACCGCGGCAATGGGGGCGCCGAGAACCTTGGCTTCTTGCAAAAGCGAAGCTGGCTCGTTCGCCCAGGTGGGAACTGAAATCAGCGCGAGCAAAAGCATTGCCAAGTGCCGCATCGCTCAAGCATGCACCTGGCGAATGTCCAAAGTGGGGCGGGGGGAAACCAAACCGAGGCGGAAAACCTGCACGAGATCAAGGGTGCGCAGATACGGCTGAAACAACGAAAGCGCGCACGGGAATTTGGATGGCCTCATTTTGTACGTAGCGCGCCACGTTTTGCGCGACCTGCGTGCGTATCCTGCTCATCGATTGCGGGCTTTGGGCACGCAACAATATCGCCATGCGCGCAGTGGCAGATGAAAACACATCGATCAGATCGGTCCCGAGTGGAAGCCGCCACAATTTTTCCGTCGGGCTCATCTCTGCTGTATTGATCGTAAAGCCAGCTTCCTGTGTCATCCGATTTAGCTCTTCGATGCGCAGACTGGCATCCTGGCCCGCGGGCATGGGAACATCCATCGAGCCGTGCTCGGCGATCGCATCGAGAATGATGCGATAGGGTGGATTGTCCCGTTGTGAAACCCATTTGGTGTAGGCAATGCGCCCACGTGGACGCAATACGCGGCGAATTTCAGCGAGCGCCTTGTGCGGACGTTCGAAATGGTGCAATCCAAAATTCACAACCGCCGCATCAAAATGGGCACTATCGAAGGGTAATTGCTCAACGTCAGAAATGTGAAACTCGAGATCCGGGTTGGCTGTTCGTGCAAGCCGTATCATTTCTGGCGAAAAATCAATCCCTGTCGTTTTCGCGCCGTGCTCGGCGGCCTGTGCGGAGACGACGCCCGGCCCGCATGCCACATCGAGGATGGTTACGTCCGCACGGGCCGATACTGCATCGAGCAAGGGTTGAACGAACTGCGCGGTCGCAACGGCAAACGATTTGGCATAGGCTTGCGCCGCCGCCTGCCATCCCGCGTACTCAAATTCGCTAATCCCGCTCATTTGAGGAGTTTCGTACGGCTTCAATTATTGTGGTGTTTCTCAGGTGACTGACCAGATATCGAGGTATCGGCCGGCGTTTGCTCTGGAGATGTCGTCGAGCTGGTGTCCTTTTTTGTATCCGGCGCAATCTCTGCGCTTCCAGCTGGTGACGCCGATTGTGCTGAGAGTGATCTGCCAGCATTGCCCATGATCAGCGGCAACCCGTCCTTGCCGCTGCCGAAGATCACCACCTTCGAATTGTTAGACT
>CATPCO010000734.1 GCA_955652925.1 uncultured Xanthobacteraceae bacterium
ATCGCTCCGAACGCTGCTTCAGCGCGACAATCTTGCCGGTGCAAGCTTTGTCGACGTGGGCTCCGGCAGCGGCCTCTTCTCACTGGCCGCGCGCAGGCTTGGCGCGCGCGTCCATTCCTTCGATTACGACATGGATTGCGTTCTCTGTACTCGCCGGCTGCGGGAGCTTCATTTCGACGGCGATCCCGATTGGACGACCGAACGCGGATCGGTCCTCGACCCTGATTACATTGGCGGTCTAGGGACGTTCGACATTGTCTATTCCTGGGGTGTGCTCCACCACACCGGCGCCATGCGCGAGGGGATCGCTGCCGCATCGCGCCTGGCGGCGCCGGGCGGCCTGTTCGCGTTTGCGCTCTATCATCGCACCCGCCTGTGCGCGCTCTGGCGGCTGGAGAAGCGCTGGTATGCCGGCGCGTCCGCGCGGGCGCAGCGGCGCGCGCGCGCGATCTACGTTGCGTTGCTGCGCGGGCGCTTCCGCTTGACCGGCGATGATTTCGAATCGTACATCAAGAATTATCAGAAGCTGCGGGGCATGGAATTCGAGCACAACGTGCATGACTGGATGGGCGGTTATCCCTACGAATCCATTTCCGCGCACGAGGTCGAGGCGCTGATGCAACCTCTCGGATTCACGCGCCTCTCGAGCACGACGACGCCGACCACCATCGGCTTCTTCGGCTCCGGCTGCGATGAATACCTTTATCGGCGAACAGGCTGATAGCGCTCGATTTGACAAGACGTCACACTCTGCGAGGGCCGGTTCTTTTGCATGTGCGGCATTTCCGGGATGATTGATTGGCGGGCGATGACCAGCGCCGACGAGCTGCGCGCGATCGGCGAAGGCATGAACGAAATCCTGCGTCACCGCGGCCCCGATGACGGGAAGGTCTGGATCGACGCGCAAGGCGGGGTAGTGCTCGGGCAGCGCCGTCTCGCCATCATCGATCTTAGTCCCGGCGGCGCGCAGCCTATGCATTCGGCCGATCGACGGTACGTCATAACGTTCAACGGAGAAATCTACAACTATCGGGATATCCGGCGCGAGCTCAGCGCGGCAGGCCATTCTATCCGCGGCGATTCCGATACCGAAGTGCTGCTCGAAGCATGTGCCTTGTGGGGTGTCGAGGCGGCGATCGAGCGCGCGATCGGGATGTTCGCCTTCGCGCTTTGGGATCGCAAGACCAGAAGCCTGGTGCTGGCCCGCGACCGACTCGGCATCAAGCCGCTCTACTATGCGGCATCGCCGCAGCGGGTGCTGTTTGCTTCGCAGCTCAAGGCCTTTCGCGCCGTGCCGCGCTGGAATCCGACCATCGACGACGACAGCGTGGTCGGATATTTGCGTCACGCCTATGTTGCGCAGCCGCGCACGATCTATCGCGAAGTCGCAAAGCTTGCCCCCGGCCACATCCTGACGCTGCGTCAGGGATCGCAGCCGGCCGCGAAATGTTTTTGGGACTTGCGCAGCGTGGCGCTTGCGGGGCTGCGCCGCAACGACCCTGCGCCGGATGGCGACGAAGCCGCCGAGCGGCTCGACGCGCTGCTGCGGGATTCCGTCAAGCTGCGCATGATCGCCGACGTTCCGCTGGGCGCATTCCTTTCCGGGGGGATCGACTCTTCGACCGTGGTGGCGCTGATGCAGGCGCAAAGCACGCGACCGGTGAAAACGTTCTCCATCGGCTTCCACGAGAGCGGCTATGACGAGGCGGAATGCGCAAAAAAGGTAGCACGACATCTCGGCACGGATCATACCGAGTTTTATGTGGAGCCGCGGCACGCGCTCGAAGTCATTCCGCAGCTGCCGGATTGGTTCGACGAGCCGTTTGCGGATTCCTCGCAGATCCCGACCTATCTCGTTGCGAAGCTCACGCGCAAGCACGTGACGGTGGCGCTATCGGGCGATGGCGGCGATGAATTGTTCGCGGGCTACAACCGCTACAGCTGGGCGGAACGGCTTGCGCGCGCGATGAACCATGTGCCAGGCCGCCGTCTGCGCGGTGTATCGGCCGCGGCCTTACGTGCGCTCACGCCTGAGACATGGAACCGGCTGTTTGCTTTTGTTCCTTCTTCGTGGCAGCCGGCGTTGATCGGCGACAAGCTGCACAAGATTGCAACCCTTCTGGATGATCCCGCACCCGATGCGATCTACCGGCGGCTTGTGAGCCAGTGGGAGCGGCCGCAGGATGTCGCTGCAACGGGCCAGGAACCGGACGGGCCACTGTGGGACCCAACCATAGCCCAGGACTTCCCCGATCTCCTCCCGCGCATGCAGTTCCTGGATATGGTCACCTACCTGCCCGACGACATCCTGACCAAGGTCGACCGCGCGACCATGGCGGTCGGGCTCGAGGGCAGGGTGCCGCTCATTGATCATCGCGTCGTCGCCTACGCCTGGAGCTTGCCGAAGGAGCTCAAGATTCGCGCGGGAAAAAGCAAATGGCTTCTTCGCCGTGTGCTTGATACCTATGTGCCGAGCGATCTGATCGACCGGCCGAAGATGGGCTTTGGCGTGCCGATCGATGCCTGGCTACGTGGTCCCTTGCGGGATTGGGCGGAGCAGCTGTTGTCGCCGGCGCGGCTTGCCTCGTACGGGTTTGTCCGCGCGGAGCCGGTTCGCCAGGCATGGGAGCAACATCTCGAAGGCAGGCGCAATTGGCAGTATCCGTTGTGGACCGTGCTGATGCTGCAGGCCTGGCGCGAGCGGTGGGCGTGAGGCTGCGGTCACAATCTTCCACTTCAAATGCGGCGCCTGATGTGGCAAGAGCCCACAGAACCACGAAGGGAGCGGTTGGGCAGATGAGCCACGCAGAAACCTTTTTTGCTGCGGCCGGACGGATTTGTCGCGATATTTCATTTGCCTCGATCGAAGCGCTTGCGTCAGAGCTCGACCGGCTGCGCGATCGCGGCGGGCGCCTGTTTCTGATCGGCGTCGGCGGCAGTGCCGCCAATTGCAGTCATGCGGTCAATGACTTTCGCAAGCTCTGCGGGATCGAAACGTATAGTCCGATCGACAATGTCTCGGAGCTCACCGCGCGCACCAACGACGAAGGCTGGGATACGGTGTTTGCGGCGTGGCTAGAAACCAGTCAGCTCAATGCCAAGGACGCAATCCTCATCTATTCCGTCGGCGGCGGAGACGCCGAGCGCAACATCAGCACAAACATCGTCAAGGCGATTGATCTCGCCAAGACGCGTTCCGCGAAGGTGTTTGGAATTGTTGGCCGCGACAGCGGATATACCGCGAAGCATGGGGATGTGGTCGTATTGATTCCGCAGGTCAATCCGGGCTGGGTCACCCCTTTGTCCGAGGCGTTTCAGGCCGTGGTCTGGCATTGCCTCGTGAGCCATCCAGCCTTGCAGCGCAGGCAGACAAAATGGTAAGTTGCGCGCGCGGGTTGCGGCCGGCCGTGTTTCTTGACCGGGATGGGGTGATCGTCATTCCACATTTCCAGAACGGGCGAAGCTTCGCCCCGCGGCGGCTCGAGGATTTCAGGATTTATCCCGATGCTGCGGCGAGCCTCGATCGACTCAAACAACGGGGCTTTCTCCTCGCAGTCGTGACCAACCAGCCGGACGTCGGACAAGGCATGATCCTTCAGTCGGAAGTCGACGCCATGCACGAGAGGCTGCGGCGCGAATTGCCCATCGACATGCTGAAGGCCTGCTTCCATCGACAGGACGAGAATTGCGACTGCCGCAAACCAAAGCCGGGCATGATTCTGGCAGCCGCCGGCGAGCTTGGGGTCGACCTCACGAAAAGCTTCATGGTCGGCGATCGTAACAGCGACATCGAGGCGGGCCATGCGGCCGGCTGCACCACCGTCTTTATCGATCTCGGCTATGATGAAGCTCCGCCCGATGCTCCCGATCATATCGTGCGCTCGGTCGCGGAGGCCACTGACGTCATCCTAGGAACCACTCCAACAACACAGGGGGCAGCATGAGCCGTCTCGCCGACCTCAAGGTAAAGATCTTCGCCGATGGCGCCGATTACGACGGCATCGTCAAGATGGCGCGCAATTCGCTGATCAAGGGCTTCACCACCAATCCCACGCTGATGCGCAAGGCAGGTGTGAGCGATTACGAGGCATTTGCCCGCAAGGTGCTGGGTACGATCACGGATCGGCCGGTGTCGTTCGAGGTGTTCGCAGACGATTTTGCGAGCATGGCCGAGCAGGCGCGCACGATTGCGGCCTGGGGATCGAACGTGAACGTCAAGATCCCGGTCACCAACACAAAAGGACAGTCATCCAACGAGCTCATCCGCGCGCTCTCTTCCGAAGGCGTGATGCTCAACGTGACCGCGATTTTCACGCTCGATCAGGTCCGCAGCGTCGCCAATGCGCTCGATCCGGCGACACCGGCGATTGTGTCAGTTTTCGCCGGGCGCATTGCCGATACCGGGGTTGATCCCATTCCTCATATGGCGGCGGCGAAGAAAGCGCTGGGCGAGCGGCCAAAGGCGCAACTCCTTTGGGCGAGCACGCGCGAGCTGTTGAACATCTTCCACGCGGAGGAGAGCGGCTGCGACATCGTCACCGTGCCCAACGAATTTCTGGCCAAGCTCGATCTTGCCGGCAAGGACCTTGTCGAATACTCGCGCGAAACCGTGCAGCTGTTTTACCGCGACGCAACGGCGGCGGCTTATCAGATCAGGACGAAGCGCATCGCCGCCGAGTGAGTGTGAAGCCGCTCGGGGTGCACGGCGACGGTCCTATCGCCGGGTTTTCTCGCCTCCTGCCGCGGCGAGCGCCAATTGATCGGCGAGCGCGCGCGCGACCGTGGCTGGCATCCTGACGCGGATCGCCAGCAGCGTTGGAGAGTGCCAATCGTCGAGCACGTGCAACGTCACTTCCACGCTCCCATCGATGGATCGCGCCGATGCGGATTCGGCCGGCCCCAGATCATGCGGCGAAAGTCCTTTGTAGATGATGGTCACGATATTCTCTCCGGCTCGACCTTAGCTCGATTTATGGGGCGCGAGCGCGGCAGCTTGACGGAAACCCGCAAGGGAGCGTGCACTCTGACCATGAGGTAACCCGTGCCCGAAGCCGACACTGAAGGAAATCGATACTACGCGGATCAGGTGCAAAAGACACCTGGGTTCTTCCTGAAGGGCTCCCACCAGCTCGACTGGGGCATGAAGAACCGCCTCGCGCGCGTGTTTGATCCACGTTCGGGCCGCACCGTGATGCTCGCTGTCGATCACGGCTATTTCCAGGGTCCGACCACAGGTCTCGAGCGCATCGATCTCTCCATCGTGCCGTTGCTGCCGTCATGCGATGCGTTGTTCTGCACCCGCGGCATCCTCCGGAGTGTCATTCCCGCCGAATCGGGAAAGCCGATGGTGCTGCGCGCAAGCGGTGGGCCAAGCATCCTGCGGGAAGAGCTCTCCGACGAGCAGATCGCAATGGATATGGAGGACGCCGTGCGTCTGAACGCCGCCGGCGTCGGCATCCAGGTCTTCATTGGCGGCGAGTTTGAGACGCGCTCCGTTCACAACATGACGAAGCTCATCGATGCGGGCGTGCGTGTTGGCATGCCCGTGATGGGCGTGACCGCCGTGGGCAAGAACATGGTGCGGGACGCCAAATATTTTCGGCTTGCTTGCCGCATCATCGCCGAGCTCGGCGCGCAGTACGTCAAGACCTACTATGTCGACGAAGATTTTGAGACCGTGACCGCCTCGTGCCCGGTACCCATCGTAATGGCAGGCGGCAAGAAGCTGGCTGAACTCGACGCGCTGACCATGGCATACAATGCGGTCCAACAGGGCGCCGCCGGCGTCGATATGGGGCGCAACATCTTTCAGTCCGACGACCCCAAGGCCATGATCGCAGCCGTTCACGCGGTGGTGCACAAAAACGTCAGGCCGGCTGATGCCTTCGAGATGTTCCAGTCGCTCACGGCGAAGGGTCGATCTCCAACCAAAGAGGCGTGCCGATCATAGAGCTGGCCTGCTATCTCCATGCAGCCGGGGCAGCTCTGTTTTGAGAAGGTCCATCAGGGCGGTGGCCCAAGCCCGGTGGCCGTCATAATTCAAATGACCTCCGCCGCGATGCACGCCAAATCCATGCAAGGGCTCGAGATCACGACGGCCCGCGGCTGCGGCAACCCTGGCTGACCAGTCCACGAATATCATGCCGCGTCGGGTGAATTCGGCTTCCATAACGGAGATCAGCTCGGCACGGCGCGCATCGACGGAAGAACAGTTTGAAGGCGAAAGCGGTATGTCGCGCACCGCGTAAAGAACCTTAACGCCATGGGCTGCGGTGCTCTGCGAGAACTCGTCCAGGAACTGAGC
>CATPCO010000735.1 GCA_955652925.1 uncultured Xanthobacteraceae bacterium
CCGAGGAGTGCGGCTCGGGGCGTGATCCGGCGCACAATCGGCGCAATGAAGCCGCCGATCATCAGGATAAAGCTCTGGAAGAACACCCAGACGAGGCCTGCTTCCCAGCCTTTGATCGGGTCGTTGGTCTTGAGCGTGATCGGCAGCATGATCACGAAGGTGACGATGAACATGTGCGGCACGCTCACGCCCGAGGGCAGAGCGCAGACATCGTCGCGGCCGCTTTTGCAGGCGAGCCTGTAGGCAAGCCATGCATAATACATGGTCGACAGGCACATCATCAGGCCGAGCGCCGGCAGGATGCGGCCGAACACGAGGGAGTCCGGCATCTTGAGCACGAACCGAAGAAGGCCGGTGAGCACCAGCATGTTCACCAGGATGTTGGTGCCGAAGCCGAAGAATGCGTTCCAGTCGCCGGAAGTCCACAGGGCTGGGCTTTTCGTCTGTGACGCCGCCATCACGGCCTCCTGTCGATGATCGGGATTAATCCGAATTGCTCGTCCGGCTTGCGCCGAGGCAGGAGGCGACATCTGGGAGATCGGATGTTCCGACGCCGAATTCATGGAGGTTCTTGGCGATCCGGAACCGGAACATCCGATTTCGACCCACACCTGACGCCAAACAGACCGCAACGGACGAACACGTTTTTTGCACGCAAGTGCCGTGCCAGTTGATTCGCCCAAGCCCCAGTCGAATCGCATGTGGGGCCGCGCCAGCAGCTTAGGCGCGGTGCCCAATTATCGAGCCCTTGTCGCCGTTTGCGGCCGCTTGAACAGCGAGCACAAATGCAGACGGCCTGCCGTTCGAGCCATCGAACGGCAAGCCTGTTGTTACGCGCTCAACCGCCCGGATAAGCGGGATTCTCAGAAACGCACGGTCGCTCCGACGACTGCGGTGCTCTCGATCGAGCCGCCGGTCGGATCGAGGTTGTGGTCAATGCCGAACTTGTTGTGCCAGTACACGTAGGCAACCCACACCGAGACCAGGCCGGGCTTGTTATACGCCAGCTGTCCAACATCGAGATTGAGCTTCTGCTGGGTATAGGTCTCCGTCTTGGTCGGAGCGGGGGTCGCGGCGCACTCGCCCGCGGGGCAATTCCCTTTCGGGCCCTGGAACGCAAAGAGACTGCTGAATGAGAGCGGAGTGCCCTTCGGGCCAATTGGCACGTTCAGACTGCCCTCGACACGATAGGTGCTGAAATAGTCCACCTTGCTGTTGTTGGAGGTAATAAAGCTGCCGTGATTTTTCTCCGAGTAATAGAGAGGCGATATGGCGAAGGTCGCGCCGTACGGCAATGCAAAATTGAATTGCAGTCCGCCGACGACATCCTTCTTGGCTGCTGCATTGGCGTTGTTCACGCTGTTGCCATCACCGCCGACCTTGAAAGAGATGTTGGTCAGGAAGCTGCCGAACTGAAGACCGAACATCTCCTTCCAGCCCAGTGTGCTGCGGAAAAAGCCGTAGATCTCAGTCGTGCCTTCGCAACCCCTGGCGGGAAAGCCCGCAAGACCGCAGGGATTGGATGGGTCGTTGATATCCGACTTCAGCAGGTCGATGTTGAACAGGTTGGTCCCATAAGCCCAGACATCGAAGTGCGTGAAGCTGGTAATCGATTTTTGCGTATGGTCAGCAACATAAGGTTGGGTCGCGTTGAAGGCATAGGCGTAGCTGACCGAATTGTCGTTCACGATGAACAACGGAGGTGGCTGCGGCGGAGCAGCGGTTGCCTGCGATGCCCCGGCCACCGCGATCGCAGCGCCAAGCGCAAGTGCATTGAGCTTGAATTTCATTTGAAAGCCCCCCGGCTTTGGAATGGACACAACCTCGTCACGGAACCTACACGCGGTTCAGATGCGGTAAAGCCTAATTTTCGCTCAGGCCTTCGTTGGTTTTTATTCATCGATCGATTGCAGCTGTCGCTGCCACATCTCCGATCTCGCATAGTGGCCGCTCTCAATGGCGCAGCACGGGCGCAGCGTTTTGTTCAACGATTCAAATAACTTTTTGTTGAATGTCCTGCGCACGGTGAGGTCCTGCGCTAAAGCTTTTCGGCCACCCGACTGCCGACGTTCATCACCGCAATCGGCCCTGCATATTTTGACGGCAGCCGAAATCGACGTGCTTGAATTCCGCCAAATGTTGCGGGAAAGTGACAACGCATCGGAGCACATCCGCGTTCGTTGTTGTAAACAAGTAACAACATCGCAAGGATGACGTGCGCCACCTGTGGATAAAAACTGCTCAGTCCTTGTGCATAGCTGCTGTTTTTCCGCGCTTCTGCCGCTGGCTGTTTTGTTGGAGCATCCGCTTGATCGAAGTGATAGGAAAAACTCGTGTGCCTCGTCGATCGTTCCTCGACGGCGCCGGTGAGGGCCCGCGCATGACCAATAGCGGCGCGTGCTCGACCCTCAAATCCGTAACACGAGGCAATTGCCAGCGTGCTTGATCGGTCGCGTCAGAACGGGGTGCTCGTGCCGGAGCCGCTCTTGCGGGCGACCGAAATCACCAAGCTCCTTGGCACCTTCCGCGCCAACGACGCGATCGGTCTCGATCTCTACCCCGGCGAAATCCATGCATTGCTTGGCGAAAATGGCGCCGGCAAATCCACGCTCGTCAAGATCATCTACGGCCTTATTGCCCCGACCGCGGGAGAGCTGCAGTGGATGGGCCATAAGGTGCACCTCGCGGGGCCTGCTGACGCGCGCGCCCTTGGAATCAGCATGGTTTTTCAGAGCTTTTCGTTATTTGAAAATCTCACCGTCGCCGAGAACGTCGCATTGGGGCTCGCCCCCGCAGAAAACCTGCCCGCCATCTCGGCGCGGCTCGCCGAGATGGCGCGGGCCTATGGTCTCTTGCTCGATCCCAAGCGCGAAATCTGGCGCCTTTCCGTCGGCGAACGCCAGCGCGTCGAAATCGTGCGTGCTCTCATGCAGAATCCGAGGCTGCTCATCCTCGACGAGCCGACCGCCGTTCTCACCCCGGATGAAGCCAATCAGCTTTTCGCCGTGCTCGAGCGACTCAAAAGCGAAAGCCGGGCGATTCTCTACATCAGCCATAAGCTCGAAGAAGTGAAGCGTCTCTGCGACCGGGCAACGATCCTGCGTGGAGGCAGGAAGGTTGCGACCTGCGACCCGCGCCGGGAGACCGCAGCCTCACTTGCCCGCATGATGGTCGGAGGCGAAATCGGCGAAGTGAAGCCGGCATCAGGACGGGCGCTCTCGGCACCACGGCTCGCCGTGCAGGCCCTGACCCTCGAAACCGATGATCCGCACGGTGTGCGGCTCGACCAGGTCAGCATCGAGGTAAACGGCGGCGAGATCCTCGGCATCGCAGGGGTCGCCGGCAACGGGCAGGACGAACTGTTTGCGGCTCTTTCCGGTGAACGCCTTGCGCCCAGTCCCGGCGCCGTCCTGATTGACGGACAAGCGGTCGGCCAGCTCTCGGTTACAGAGCGGCGCAGGCGCGGCGCGGCCTTCGTGCCCGAGGAGCGGCTCGGACATGCTACGGCACCGCGAATGAAACTCTCGGACAATGCACTTCTGACCGGTCGTGCCGAAAACGGCATGGTGAGGCATGGCCTCATCGACAAGAGCGCCACGCTTGCCGCCGTCGACCGCATCACCAGCGCCTTCGACGTACGCAAGGCCAAGCGGGATCCGGAGGCCGCAAGCCTCTCCGGCGGCAATCTCCAGAAGTTCGTGGTCGGCCGCGAGATCCTGCGCGAACCCGGCGTGCTGGTGGTGAGCCAGCCCACGTGGGGGGTCGACGCGGGGGCTGCCGCCACCATCCGTCAGGCTTTGATCGATCTGGCGGCGCGCGGTGCGGCCGTATTGGTTATCAGCCAGGACCTTGACGAGCTAACCGAGATCGCAGACCGCATCGCGGTGATATTTCGCGGCCGGCTATCGGCGCCGCTGATGAGGGGGGAAGCGAGCCGCGAGAAGCTCGGCCTCTTGATGGGCGGCAGTCCGGCGAGCGGACACGAGGTGAGTCATGCGGCTGGCGCTTGAGCCACGTGCCGAACGCTCCGCCGCGATCGCGATTGCCTCG
Organism: uncultured Xanthobacteraceae bacterium; assembly: GCA_955652925.1. Lineage (GTDB taxonomy): Bacteria > Pseudomonadota > Alphaproteobacteria > Rhizobiales > Xanthobacteraceae > VAZQ01. The sequence goes on from CATPCO010000735.1 coordinate 4,051, forward strand.
CCGCTCATCGCGATCGCCTTCACCCTGGTCACGATGGCGGTGCTGTTCGCGATTATCGGCAAGAATCCGCTTGCCGCGCTCTGGGTCTATTTCATCGATCCGCTCTCGGACGCCTATTCGCTGCAGGAAATCGTGGTCAAGGCGACTCCTTTGGTGATGATCGCTCTTGGCCTGTCGCTGTGTTATCTCGCCAATGTCTGGAACATCGGCGCCGAGGGACAATTCCTGATCGGCGCCGTGGCGGGGAGCTGGCTCGCCGTCAAGACCAACGGCACCGGCGCCGGTCACTGGGTGATGCCGGCCATGTTGGCCCTGGGCGCGCTCGGCGGCGCGCTCTACGCCCTTATTCCCGCGATCTGCCGGGTGAAATTTGGCGCCAGCGAAATTCTCACCAGCCTGATGCTGGTCTATGTGGCCGATCTCTTTCTCGATTACCTGGTACGCGGCCCCTGGCGCGATCCCAAGGGATACAATTTTCCGACCACGCCTGATTTCGATCCGGTTGCGACCGTTCCCATCCTCATCGAGGGCAGCCGGGTGCATGCCGGGGCGCTCATTGCCTTGTTGGCCGTGGCCGCGGCGATGCTCGTGCTCGGTCGGACCATCAAAGGTTTTGAAATAAAAGTGGTCGGTTCTGCTCCGAAGGCGGCGCGCTTTGGCGGATTCAACGCCGGCCAGCTCGCAATTTTGACGTTCCTTGTGTCAGGCGCCCTCGCCGGCCTCTCCGGCATCATTGAAGTGGCTGGCCCGGTTGGAAATCTGCGGCCGAATATCTCGCCGGGCTACGGGTTTACGGCAATTATCGTGGCATTCCTGGGTCGATTGAACCCGATCGGCATACTGATTGCAGGGCTGTTTCTTGCGCTCACGTTCATTGGCGGCGAACAAGCCCAGATTTCCATGCGCATCCCGCTCGACCTGACCAAAGTATTCCAGGGCATCCTCCTGTTCTACGTGCTGGCGTGCGATTCCCTCATCCTTTACCGGCTCCGGCTCATCCCGGGTCATGGCAAGGCAGCTTATGGGACTCCTTGAAGCCATCATTCTCGCCGTGCTCGCCGCGTCGACGCCGCTCCTGCTGGCGGCCGCGGGGGAGCTCGTCGCGGAGCGGGCGGGCGTGCTCAACCTCGGCGTCGAAGGAATGATGATCATGGGCGCCGCCTGCGGCTTCGCCGGTGCCTACGTCGCCGGATCCACGCTGGTCGGTGCGCTCTGCGGCATGTTGGCGGGGACGGCGCTGGCGGCAATCTTTGCCTTGCTCACGCTCGGGCTTGCGGTCAACCAGGTGGCGACGGGGCTCGCCCTGACCATTCTCGGCATTGGTCTCTCAGGCTTGATCGGGGCAGGCTTTGTTGGCGAAAAGATCGTCCCGGCACCGCAACTGCACCTGCCGTTCCTGACCGATCTTCCGTTCGTTGGCCGCATCCTGTTTGGGCAGGATGCGTTCGTCTATCTCTCGCTCGCGCTCATCGCGGCAATCTGGTGGTTCATCTATCGCACCCGGGCGGGGCTGGTGCTGCGAGCGGTTGGCGACAACCATGCATCCGCCCACGCGCTTGGCTATCCGGTACTGACAATCCGCACCGTCGCGGTGCTGTTCGGCGGTGCATGTGCTGGCCTTGGCGGAGCCTATCTGCCGCTCGCTTACACCCCCTTCTTTATTCCCGGCATGACCGCCGGCCGCGGCTGGATCGCGCTCGCGCTCGTGGTTTTTGCTTCGTGGCTCCCCGGACGGCTTGTGGCCGGCGCTTATCTGTTTGGAGCGGTGACGATCCTGCAGTTGCACGCGCAAGGGGCCGGTTTCGGCATTCCCTCGCAGCTGATGTCGTCCTTGCCGTATCTCGCCACCATTTTGGTGCTGGTCGTGATCTCGCGGGCGCGCGGCACGTTGAGATCGGCTTCGCCCGCGTCGCTTGGTCTGGTGTTCGTACCGGACCGCTGACGGACCCTGCAGCGCGCGTTGACGGGCGCCGCGCGCTACCGGGACTTGTTAGCTCCCGTCCAGGAACGTGGAGATCGAAATGCGAAAGATTGTTGTTTTGGCGGCTGCCGCGATTCTTGCGGCCGGCGCAGGCGTCGACCACGCATCCGCCCAGCAAAAGCTCAAGGTCGGGTTCATTTATCTTGGGCCGGTCGGCGATTTCGGGTGGACCTATCAGCACGAGGTCGGCCGGCAATACGTGGTCAAGGAGCTCGGCTCCAAGGTCGAGACCACGTACCTCGAAAACGTCAACGAGGGTCCGGACTCTGAGCGCTCCATCGAGCAGTTGGCTCGCTCCGGTCACAAGCTGATCTTCACCACCTCCTTCGGCTACATGGACCCGACCATCAAGGTTGCAAAAAAATATCCGGACGTCTTTTTCGAGCACAACACCGGCTACAAGCGCGACAAGAACGTCGCGACCTATTCGGCGCGGTTCTACGAGGGGCGCTACATCCAGGGACAGATTGCGGCCAAGATGTCGAAGACGGGAGTGCTCGGATATATCGGCTCGTTCCCGATACCGGAGGTGATCTCGGGAATGAACTCCACCATGCTTGGCGCCCAGTCCATCAATCCGAACATCAAGGTCAAGATCATCTGGGTCAATTCATGGTTCGACCCCGGCAAGGAAGCAGACGCAGCCAAGGCATTGCTTGACCAGGGCGCCGACGTGATCATGCAGCACACCGACAGCCCGGCGGCGATGCAGGTTGCCGAAGCCCGTCACGCGCACGCATTCGGGCAGGACTCCGACATGATCAAGTTTGGGCCCACCGCCCAGCTCACCGCCATCGTCAACAACTGGGGGCCTTACTACGTCGAGCGTGTGCAGGCCGTGCTCGACAACAAGTGGACCTCGGGCGACGTGTGGGGCGGTCTCAACTCCAAGATGCTGCTCATGGCGGCGTACACGAATATGCCCGACGAGGTGAAGACGCTGGCGATGCAAACGCAGGCCGCGATCGCCGGCGGCACTCTGCACCCGTTCAAATGTCCCGTGATCGATCAGGACGGCAAGACCGTCGAGTGCAAGGGTGGAACTCACCTCGACGACGGACAGATTCTTGGCATGAATTTTTACGTCAAGGGCATCGACGACAAGATGCCGGGCAAGTAAACGGTATCGAGACCGTGGGCAAAGGCGCGCAACGCAGACAAGTTTACGCAGTCTGCGCAAGCTTGACTGCGTTGCGCGCCGTCAAGCTTGCATGAACTGTGAAAATCATATTGCGCGCGCCTTTGCCCATCCTACGAGAGTGCCGTATAATGCGTCATTCCATCTATTTGTTGCTCAGATTGTGCACTTGCGTCTTTCTCGCCGCATGTTCCATTCAACAAGCCGTCCAGGAGCACAAGGAGCAGCAAGCCAGGATGACACGCTCGCTCGACGGCTATGTGGGAAAATCCATCGCCGACGTGACTGCCGAGCGGGGACCACCCACCAGCACGATCGAGCTCGCAGCAAACAGGCGAAGCTTTCAGTGGGAGATGACAACGCAAACGCCTGAACGGGCGGCAAGCGCTCCGGGATCGCAGATGGCTGTCATTCTTCCAAAAGATGAACAAACGTGCCTGGTGACTGTTGTTGCGTCAACCGCCGCACCCTCGCCGGCATTGTCGGACTGGATCGTTGAAAGCACGCAATGGAAAGGGCCGAACTGCTGATTTAAGTCCCTGCAGAGCAGACAAATTTGCGCAGCCTGCGCTTCGCCGATTCAGCATCACTTGCTCTGCGCGATCAGCTCCCAAAGGCGAGCGGGGCTGAGTGGAATCTCGGTGAGCCTCACCTGCTTCTCCCCAAGAGCAAGGGCGTCCTCGATCGCCTGCGCGAATAAAGGCCCGACAGGAATGGCGCCCGCTTCGCCTGCACCCTTGATGCCCAGCGGGTTGAGCGGGGAGGGGGTAACGGTATGCGCGAGCTCCATCGCCGGGACGTCGAGAGAATTGGGCAGGAGATAATCGGCAAGCGAAGCGTTGAGGAGCTGCCCGTCGTTATCAAAGACAAGCTGCTCATAGAACGCATTGCCGATTCCCTGGGCTACCCCGCCCTGGATCTGCCCGGCCAGGATGAGCGGATTGATGACCGTGCCGCAGTCGTGAACGACGACGTATCTGAGGATTTTCAGGCTCAGCGTTTCCGCATCGACCTCAACGATCATGGCATGGACGCCGTTTGCGGTCGCCCCTCGCGGTGGCCCGAAATATTGCGTCGACTCCAGCCCTGGCTCAGTACCCGGACGGACCGCGCCGCGCATCGGATTGGCGCGAATCGCAAGCTCCCCGAGGCGGATTGATTTTCCCGGCACTCCGGCAATCGAGACTTCGCCGTTTGCAAGCTCAAGATCGTCCTCGGCGCATTCGAAATACTCGGCCGCGGTCCGCAGAATCTTCTGTCGCACCACCTTGGCCGCTTCATTCACCGCGTTGCCGGCGACCACGGCCCCCCGGCTCGCGAAGGTCCCTGCGCCCCAATAGAACTGATCCGTGTCGCCGGTCACGACATCGACGTTGCGCACGTCGGTACCCACTTGATCCGCCGCGATCTGCGCGAAGCTGGTGAAATGTCCCTGCCCCTGCGTGCCGATGCCCGTCGCGACACTCACCTTTCCATTCGCCTGCACCTGCACCTTCGCGCCTTCGTAGGGACCAATCCCGGTCCCCTCGACGTAGCAAGTGACCGCGATGCCGAGGTGGCGCCCGTCGGCGCGCGAGCGTGGCTGCACATCCTCCATGAACTGCTTGTAGCCGATGGCGGCAAGCGCCTTGTCCAGCGCAGGCTCGTAATTGCCGCTGTCATATTCGAGCGGCGCGAAGTCCTGATAGATGATTTCGTTGTTATAGGGAAACGCATCCGGCGCAATGAAATTACGGCGCCGGATTTCGGTGCGGTCAATTCCGAGATCGCCCGCAGCAAAGTCCAGCAACCGCTCGACAACAAACACCCCGTGCTGGCGCCCGGCACCGCGATAGGGCGTCACGATCGGCAGATTGGTGAATACCGCGGTGAACGTGCTGTCGTAGCTCGGCACGACATAGGGTCCGAGCAGCGTGCATTGGCTGTTGATCGGTACCGTCAAGCCGTAGGGGTCGTACGCGCCGGTGTCATGCAGAAACACGTCCTTGATGCCGAGAATCTTTCCGTCGCGCGTAAGCGCAATCTCGGCGTCGTGAATCTGTCCGCGTTCATGGCTGGTGGCGAAAAAATGCTCGCGCCGATCTTCGATCCACTTGATCGGCCGTCCAAGTTTCATCGCGGCCCACGGCAGCAGGACCTCCTCCGGGTAGAACATCATGATCTTCGGACCGAAACCGCCGCCCACGAACGGCGCAATCACGCGAACCTGCCGCTCGCTCAGACCCAGCATGCCGGCAAGACCGTTGCGGATGAACACCGGTGCCTGCGTGCTGTCCCAGACGGTAAGCCGATGGGCGCGGCCATCCCAATGCGCGACGACGCCCCGCGTCTCGATCGGCGACGCAATGCCGTGACTATAGCGGAAGCGGCAACCGATGATGCGATCGGCGGCAGCCGCCGCGGATGCATAATTGCCCTTGGTCTGCCGAACCCATGCCGCCACGTTCGATCCAACATCATCATGGACGAGGGGCGATCCGGCAGCGAGCGCCTTCTCCGGATCCACCACGGCCGGGAGCGGCTCGAGCTCAACCGTGATATCGGCAAGCGCATCTTCAGCGATATAACGGCTCTCGGCGATCACAATCGCGATCGGCTCGCCGGCATGACGCACCTTCTCCTTGGCCAGCGGCACTTGCGTGCGCTGATTGAACGTGATGCCGGCGATCGGGGGCGGGGGCACCAGGAGCGGTCCCGGTTGCCAGTAGTCGCCAAGGTCCTTTGCGGTATAAACGGCCTGAACACCGGCGCGCCGGAGCGCAGCGGCTGCGTCGACCTGCGCGATGCGCGCATGCGCGACATGGCTGCGAAGCAATGCCGCATGCAGCAATCCGGGCAGCTCAACATCATCGACGAAGAGCGCCTGTCCGGTCAGCAGCCGGTCATCCTCAATCCTTCTGACCGGTTCACCGAGATAACGTGTGGCCATCGTGCGCAGTTGCCGTCTGGGAGATCGAGCAAACGAGAAGATGAAGACGCTTGTGGCGTCCGGTCAAAAGCCATCGGGGAATGCTAGGCCGGGAACCTATTGTCCGCCTATGCCTATTTTTTCCCGTCGGTTGAACAAACATTGGGCGGGCAATCCTCTCGGTCGCTTGCGAATATTCCGCAATGGCGGTTGGCATGGCACTATGCGAGCATCGAACGGCAAGCGACGAAGCTGCGCTCGTTCGGCGCAGTGGGCGCTTGCGCGCGGTAAGCCCCATGCACCAACCGGTGAACGCGACAACCGATCATAGAATATTGTCTTCCGGCCGCCCATTGGTAGCCGATGTGCGTGATCTTTCGCTTACTTTCGAAACCGCCGATGGCAAGGTCGAGGCGCTCGCCGGGATCAATCTGCAAATCGCCGAGGGCGAATTCGTCTCCTTCATCGGCCCCTCCGGTTGCGGGAAGACGACGCTGCTGCGTCTGATCGCGGATCTCGAACAGCCGACATCCGGCATGCTTCAGATCAACGGTGTCAGTGCGGGCGAGGCGCGGCTGCGGCGTGCCTACGGCTACGTCTTCCAGGCACCGGCACTCTATCCGTGGCGGACCGTCGAGAAGAACGTGATGCTGCCGCTCGAGATCATGGGCTTTTCCGAGGCGGAGCGACGGGAGCGCGCCAGGCGGTATCTCGCTCTGGTCAATCTGTCCGGATTCGAGCGCAAGTTTCCATGGCAGCTCTCGGGTGGCATGCAGCAACGCGCGTCGATTGCGCGCGCGCTGTCGTTTGACCCCGCGCTGCTGCTGATGGACGAACCATTCGGCGCGCTCGATGAGATCGTCCGCGACCACCTCAATGAGCAATTGCTGGGTCTTTGGGATAAGACCGGAAAGACCGTGATCTTCGTAACGCATTCAATTCCGGAAGCCGTATTTCTCTCCACCAGGATCATCGTGATGTCGCCCCGGCCGGGCCGCATCATCGACGTTATCGAGTGCGATTTCCCGCGCGAGCGTACACTGGAGTTCCGCGAGACACCGGAATTCGTGCGTATCGCCCAGCGTGTTCGCATGGGCCTTCGCTCCGGGCATTCGTATGACGAATAGCGCGCTCAATGTGCCCGCATTCGCCGTGCCGGGACGGCATTCCGTGGTCGTGCGGCAGGCTCCGGTTCTGACGCTCGTGCTTGCTCTGGTTGCCCTCTGGTATCTGGCAGCCGTTCTCATGAACTTCGGCCTGGTACGCGATGCCTTCGAGCGCGAAGAGGTGCCCTACACCATTGGCGATGTCATGTTAGGGACTCTGCAAGCCGAACGTCCGCTGCTGCCGGCGCCGCACCAGATATTGCGGACTTTCGCCGACGGCGTCTTCGGCTATTCCCCCACATCGGCGCGCAGTCTCGTCTATCACAGCACCGTTACGCTCTCCGCTACCGTTCTGGGCTTTATTCTGGGTGCAATGCTGGGTTGCGTTCTTGCAACCCTGATCGTGCATTCGCGTACATTGCAGAAAAGCCTGTTGCCTTGGATCATCTGCTCGCAGATGGTGCCGATTCTGGCCGTCGCCCCCATTGTCATTGTGGTGCTGGGCGCTATTGGCATTCGCGGACTGCTGCCCAAATCCATCATTTCCGCCTATCTGTGCTTCTTTCCCGTCGCGATCGGGATGGTGAAGGGCTTGCGCTCTCCAGACCCGATCCAACGCGATCTGATGCGAACCTGGTCGGCGACGCCGTCGCAGATTTTCTGCAAGCTGCGCTGGCCGTCAGCGGTCCCGTTTCTCTTCACGAGCCTCAAAGTTGCGGTCACGATCTCGCTGATCGGCGCCATCGTCGGGGAATTGCCGACCGGCGCCCAGGCCGGAATTGGCGCGCGGCTGCTCGCAGGATCGTATTACGGGCAAACGATCCAGATCTGGGCGGCACTGCTCGCCGCCTCGTTGCTTGCCGCGGCCCTCGTCGGAATGGTCACCTTGACCGAGCGCTGGGTAGGACGCCGCATGGGAGTGCGGCCGTGACGCTGAGCGCACAACGGGCAGGCTTCGCTGCTGCGGCGCTCGGCATGCTGGCCGCTTGCGCGTTGCTGCTGGCAAACGAACCGGCGCCGGGCGTCTTGGCGCGTCCCGCCCTGCTTGCCGCAATCATTCTAGCCGGCGTCCTGTTTGCCGGCGCCGCGTTCCTCAATCCGCGCTTCTCGCTGGTAAGTGGGTTTGCCGGTGTTGTGCTCAGCTGCGTTACGACCGTGGCGCTGCTGCGCGCCACCGGCGTCGCGGGCAACGCGGCTTGGGGATTCTGGCTGCCCGTGGCCGCGACCTGGCTTGCGGCCGCGCTTTGCATCACCACCCTTGCTGGCGTCAGTCCGCGGAACAAAGCAATCGGCCGCGGGGTCAACTTTGCTGTTCCGCTGCTGTTCGGAGCCTTTGTATTCTATTTGTGGGAGATCGCGGTGCGTGGGCTCGGCGTGCCGCCGGTCTTGCTCCCGGCCCCAAGTGCCATCGCCGCGCGATTCCTCGGTTCGCTCTGGACGCTTTGGCAGGATTTCTTCCAGACTTTCGCTCTTGGCGTGCTGTCCGGTTACGCGATTGGTTGCGGGGCCGGCTTTCTCGTCGCCATCCTCGCCAATCGCTTCAGGTTCCTCGGTCAAGGGCTGCTGCCCATTGGAAACTTTGTCTCCGCGCTGCCGATCGTCGGCATCGCTCCGATCATGGTGATGTGGTTCGGCTTCGATTGGCCATCGAAGGCCGCGGTCGTTGCCGTCATAACTTTTTTCCCAATGCTGGTGAACGCGCTCGCGGGCCTTGCCGCCGCGGGACATATCGAGCGCGATTTGATGCGTTCCTACGGCGCGCCCTACTGGCAGACCATGCGCAAGCTTTATTTGCCGGCTGCCATGCCATTCATCTTCAACGCGCTGAAAATCAACTCAACCCTGGCACTGATCGGGGCGATCGTCGCGGAATTCTTCGGTACGCCGACGGTGGGAATAGGCTTTCGAATCTCGATTGAAGCCGGCCGCATGGCGCTTGACATGGTGTGGGCCGAGATCGCGCTCGCCGCTCTTGCCGGAATGGCCTTCTACGCAATTGTCGCGCTCGCCGAGCGCGCGACGACTTTCTGGCATCCATCCTATCGGACCTGACTCGGCGGTTTGCTGATCGACTGGGAGCATGAGGACATGAGGAAGATAGTGATTGTCGCGGCGGGTTTGGCATTCGGGCTTTCGCTTGCACGCGCGAGCGCCGCCGACAAGGTGACGATCCAGCTCAAATGGGTCGCGCAAGCCCAGTTTGCAGGTTACTTCGTTGCCAAGGAGAAAGGCTTCTATAAGGACGCCGGGCTCGAGGTCACCATCAATCCCGGCGGTCCGGACGTTGCCCCGCCGCAGGTGATCGCAGGCGGCGGTGCCGACGTGGTGGTCGATTGGATGCCTTCAGCCCTTGCCTCGCGCGAGAAGGGGGTGCCGCTCGTCAATATCTCGCAGACCTTCAAACATTCGGGACTGGAGCTCACGTGCCGGGCCGAAACCGGCATCAAAAAACCAACGGACCTCAAAGGCAAGACCATCGGCGTTTGGTTCAGCGGCAATGAATACCCCTTCCTGTCCTGGATGTCGAAGCTCGGCTTCAAGACGGATGGGTCGCCCAACGGCGTGAAGGTGATCAAGCAAGGCTTCAACGTTGATCCCCTCCTGCAGAAGCAGGCTGACTGCGTCTCCACCATGACTTACAACGAATACTGGCAGGTCGTCGACGGCGGTTACAGGCCGAACCAGCTCGTCGTGTTCAAGTATGAGGATGAAGGTGTGGCGACCCTCGAGGACGGCCTTTGGGTCATGGAGCCGAAGCTCAAGGACCAGGCGTTCGTCGCGACCATGGCCAATTTCGTGAAGGCTTCAATGAAGGGATGGGATTATGCGAAGAAGAATCCCGACGAGGCCGTGAAGATCATCCTGGCCACCGATACGACCGGCGCGAAGACCGAAAAGGACCAGAAGCGCATGATGGGCGAGATTGCGAAGCTCCTCGACCCCGGCAACGGCAAGCTCGATCCAAAGGACTATGAGCGCACGGTCGCGACCCTGATGACCGGCGGCTCCGATCCCGTGATCACCAAGAAGCCCACGGGCGCGTGGACGCACGCGGTTTATGACGTGATGAAATAATCATCACCAAGTCTGCAGTGCCGTCAGCAGCCGTGCTTTTGTCTCAGGCGTGGCGAAGCTTGCTTCGATCGATGTGCGCGCCACGGCGCGCACGTCATCCCTGCTCCAGCCATAGGCGTCCACGCAGCGCCCATATTCGCCAGGCAGTGTAACGCCCAGGAGGCATGGATCGTCGGTGTTCACGGAAACCGGCACGCCCGCGCGGCGCAAACGGTCGATCGGATGCTCTTCCATGCAGGCATAGAGGCCAAGCGCCGTATTGGAGGTCGGGCACACGCCAAGCGCGATGCGGCGCTCGGCAAGGAGCGCGACAAGACCGGCATCCTCGATCGCGCGCACGCCGTGATCGATGCGATCGGCTCCAAGCAGTTCGATGGCGTCGCGCACGCCCTCCGGGCCGCTCGATTCTCCGGCATGAACGGTGCGCTTCAACCCGGCAGCGCCCGCCCGGCGGAAAGCCTCGGCGAAACGCGGACCGGTGCGCCCCGCCTTGGCCTCGTTGCCATCGATCGACAGCGCCACCACGCGGGGATGGCGCCTTTCGATCAGCACATCGACCAGCTCGGCGGCCGCTGCGGCGCTCTGTGTGCGCAACAGGCTCACGCACAAGCCGGCCGCAGGCAGGCCATCGCGCTCGGCTGCGCAAAAGCCGCGATCAAGGGCATTGATCATGTCGCCGATGCGCCAATGCCAATGCCGCCAGTGCGTAGGATTGACGATGACGTCGGCATAGCCGGTGCCGTCCGCTGCCATTCGGCGGCAAAACCCATAGGCGGCTTCGCTCAGCTGCTCCTCGGTTTGCAGCAGGCCGCAACACCAGTCGAGGAAACTCAGGAAATCGGCGAGGCCGGAGAATTGCAGGAGCTTGTCGCGCGGACGCGGCAGCCGTTCGCCCGCTTTGCAGGCTAAACTCTCGATCGTCGCCGGCTCGAAACAGCCCTCCAGGTGGACGTGAATTTCCGCTTTGGGAAGCTTGTGCAAGCACGTCTGTTCCGGCACGAAAAGCGCCTCTCACGTGCCCCGGAACTTCGCCGGGCGCTTGGCATGAAACGCCTCGACGCCCTCGCGGAAATCGTCCGACTGCCGCAGACGGCTGTAGCAGTGGCCTTCGAGCTCGATGGCGGTTGCGAGCGTGGCGTCTTCCGTGTCGTTCAGCAGCTTCTTCGCGGTGCGCTGGGCAAGCGGCGAGAATGCGCGCAGCTCGTCGGCGAGCGCGTCGGTAGCGCTCTCGAGTTGTTTATCGGGCACGCACTCCACTGCGATTCCCCAGTCGCAAGCCTCACCCCCGCTGATCCGGCGCGAGCGCATGACCATGTCCTTGGTGCGCGCAATGCCGATCATCTTCTGCAAACGCGCTGATCCGCCCGAACCCGGAATTTGCCCCAACCGCTGCTCTGGCAGGGCATAAAAGCAAGTCTCCGAGGCGATGCGGAAATCGCAGGCGAGCGAAAGCTCAAATCCCACGCCGAAACAATAACCGCGGTTGGCGGCGATCATCGGCTTTGTGCAGCGCGCGGGCGCCGCGACGTTCCAGGCGAGCTTGGACACATGCTCGGGCGTCGCCTCGAGAAAGCCCTTGATGTTGCCGCCGCTGGAGAAATGCTCCCCCATGGCACGCAGCACAATGACGCGAATGCACGCGTCCTCGTCCAGCGCCTCGATCACGAGGCGAAGCTGATCGCGCTGCGGCATCGATACAATGTTGAAGGGAGGGCGATCGAGGATGATGTCGGCACGTTCGCGCGCGGGGTCGATCTCGACACGAAAACCATCGAGCGTGGCGAGACGAGGATCGCGCAAGACGGCGTTCATGTCACTTGCTCTTGCTCGTGCGGATCGCGCTCCGGCTCGTATTCACCGGCGATCAAGCTGCGGCGCAGGAGCTTGCCCACGGGAGATTTCGGGATTCCTTCAACAAATACATAACGGCGCGGCCGTTTGAAATTGGCGAGCCCGGATGCGCGGCAGAACGCATCGAGATCGCCGGCGGAGACAGGACTGCGCCGCTTGATGAAGGCGCACACGATCTTGCCCCAGCGCTCCTCGGCAATCCCCACTACCGCCACCTCCGAAACGGCTGGATGCAGCGACAGGAAGCTTTCGACCTCAACCGGCGAGACATTTTCGCCTCCGGTGATGATCATGTCATCGACCCGGCCGGTGACAAAGATATCGCCGTCCTGATCGACATAGCCGGTATCGCCGGTGAAATACCAGCCATTGCGGATTGCCTTGCCATCGGCCTCTGGCCGGCGCCAATAGCCTTCGAACGATTCATCTCCGGCGAGCAGCGCAATGATCTCGCCTTCCTCGCCCACGTTGGCCTGCTCCTCGGCGCAGGCCGCGCCAAGCCGCACGACCCGCACCATCTGATTGACGCCCGCGCGGCCGGCCGAGCCTGGCTTGGCCGGCGCATTCTGCTCGATGGTGAAGGTGTAAATCTCCGATGAGCCGTAGTGGTTGACGAAGAGGTCGGGCTTGAACGCATTGTTGAGCTGCCGCAGCAGCCCGTCCGTCATCGGCGCCCCCGCAAAGCCGAGCTTGCGCACCGAGCTCACGTTGCTCGTGCAGAACGCCGTATGGTGGATGAGATCATGATAAAGCGTAGGCACGAGATAGAGATTCGTGATCTTCTCGGCTGCTATCAGTTGCAGCGCGCGTGCCGCATCGAACCGAGGCAGGCACACAAAGGCGCCGCCGATCAGCGACATGGCCAGGAGGGAACGCACGCCCATGGTGTGATAAAGCGGCATGACCCCAAGCGTGCGCTCGTGGCGCGCGTAGAGATTCTGCGCCACGTGGGCGAGCGCCGCTGCGCGTTCGGCGCCTTGCCGGCGGGGGACGCCCTTGGGCCGCCCGGTCGTACCTGACGTATAGAGCATGACGGACCA